>NZ_JBFBAE010000006.1:291183-400562 GCF_040689465.1 Amycolatopsis sp. NPDC051373
CGAAATCCGCGATCCAGGCTGGCCGACGGTGGTCGAGGGCCGACGTGGGGCGGGCGGGTCAGCGGCGGTCAACGCCGGGCCCCTCGTCGAGGGAGCCGCTGATGCGGCCGGCCGAGCCGCGGGTGTCGAAGACGTCCGTGCCGAGGCGGGCGGCCGTGCGTGTTTGGTCGCCGGGGGCGGTGCCGAGGCCGCTCGGGCCGGGGAGGGGCAGGGCGCCGAAGCCGTTCATGCCGTCCGGGAGGGAGTCGGGGCCGGGGCCGAGGGGGTCGAAGGTGACGTCGCCGCCGGGGGCCGTGCCCAGTTCCGCGGAGGGGTGCTGGTCCTGGGGCGGGTCGACGATGTGGGCGCCGAGGTCGGAGAGGGAGGCCGAGGCCGTGGTGCTGTCGTCTGGGACGTTCAGGTGGCCCGAGGTCGAGCCTGACGACGGGTCGAAGTCGGCCGGGACCACGCGGAGACCAAGGGCGGGGGTCGGTGAGTCCACGGAAGGACCAAGAGCGGGAGTCGGCGAGCCCACAGAAGGACCAAGAGCGGGAGTCGGTGAGTCCGCAGGAAGACCCCGAGCACGAGTCGGTGAGCCCGCGGGAATGCCGAGGGCGGGAGTCGGCGGGCCAGGGGTGCGAGTGGGCGAACCCACCGAAGGGTCCACTGTAGACGTATCAACCGGAATAGCCAGAAATCCCGCCAAGACACGGAAAAGGCCGTCGATGGTGGAGGTGGCCGTCGCGCACAGACCCTGGAACGCGGCGTAGCGGCTGCTGAACTCGGTCGCGAAAGGACCATTGAGCCATTGGCGGGCGGCGCGGGTGGCGTAGTCGTTGTCGCCGGGGTCGCAGTCGCGTAGGCGGTTGTGGAGGTCGTTGCCGGGGCTGGTGGAGTCGAGCCACTGGGCGAGGTCGAGCAGCTCGTCCTTCGAGACGGCGCCGCCTTGGGCCACGACGGCAACCCGTTGCGCCACCGGAAAAGGCGCGCCCGCGATCGAGTCGGTGCGGAGTTTCAGCGCTTCGTCCACTTTGGTCTTCAGAGCCGTGAAGACGTGGGTCATCGTCTCGGGGATGAGCTGGGCGGCGCCGGCGAGGTGGTCGAGCAAGGCGCCGGGGTGGAGGCGGCTGTACGCACTCTGAGCGGCCGTCGCGGCGGGGCTTTGCCAGTCGCGGAAGAGGGTGGTGGAGGCGGTGGTCGCGTCGGTGTGGGTGGAGTCGAGGGTGTCGCGTGTGTGGGCCAGCGCGTCGGCGTCGGCGAGGAACTTGCGGAAGTCGAGGCCGGCGCTGTCCTGGAACTTGTCCCGGATGTCCTTGTCCACATCGATCTTCGTGGCCGCGAACGCGTTCCAGACCGTGGCCCACTGCGCGAAATAATCCAGCGCCGGCGCGGCGAGCGCGAGCACCTCGTCGGACGTCACCACCCCGACGCCACCGGGCTCGGGTCCACGCAGCGCGCCGGTCATCGGCTCGCCGTGTTCCGCGCGGTGTCGACGTGCTCGCCCTCGACGGACGCGTAACGCCCCGCCGCCACTTCGACGCTGCTGCCGAACGACGCGAGCTCGCCCGCGTAAGCCTGGACGGCGTCACCCAGCGCGGCGAACCCGTTGCGGTACGCGGCAAACGCCCCGCCGTGCCCGCGCCCGAAATCCGCCTCGACCACCTGCGACGCCACCCCGGACACCCGCCCCGCCGCGGCCTCGAGCGCGCCCTTCGCGGCGCGCATCGCCTCCGCGTCCGCCCGGTGGCTGCCCTCCGGCATGGCCACCCCCTCACTCCGCCGACCCGCACCCACTCCGACGCACGCCGACGGCGCCCGGTGCCGCTGTCCGTGCACCGGAAATCTAGCGAGTCAGAAGGCTCGAGTCGACGTCGACAAAGAGCTCAGTTCGCGAGCCAGTTGGTCTCGGCGAAGTCGGTGTCGTCGTCGACGGCGTGCGCGGCCCGCCGATGCCGCCCGGACGGCTCGGCCGGCTGTTCCGCGGGCGCCGGAGCCGCGGGCCGCCTGCCGTAGCGGACCTCGGGATCGTCGGCGGTGCGGAACCCGGCGCGGCGCTCGTTCTCGGTCTCGTCTTCCTCGAACCCGTAGTCGTTCTCGTCGTCGGCCCGGTTCCCGACGGTTTTCTCCGTCGCCCAGCCGCCGGCCGCGTTCGCGCGACGGTTGCGCTCCTGCAGCCGGACGAACACCTCGCCCTGGATCTTGCCCTGCTTCTCGAGCTTCTCCTTGCTCTCAACCACCGCCTCGGCGCGGTTGCGGTCGAGTAAGGCCGACCGGGCGCTGTTCTCGGCCTCCAACGTCGCGAGCTTGGCACGCATCGCGGCCAGCGCGTCCTGCGAACTCATCGGACTCCCCTTCCCGACTCCGGCTAGCGGCCCATCACGGGGTCATCGTCGAGCGAACCGCTGATGCGGTTGCCGGACTTCGTCGATTCGAACAGCCCGCGGTCGACTCGGTACGCGCTCGAAGACCGCTCCTGGTCCTGGCCGCCTCCGCCCGCGCCGCCCATCATGCCGCCGCCCATCATCCCCATCGAGGAGGACTGCTGGCCCGGGTGGTCGCCCATGGTCGGCGCGGCGCCGAGCGGCGACGTCGACGGGTCGGCCGCGCCACCGCCCAGGGGCGCGCTCGCGTCCGGGCTCGTCCCGAGCGAGTCGTCCGGGGCCTCGAAACCGCTGTGACTGTCGAGCGGGTTGGTCAGCGACTGAGCGGTGGTCGAGTCGTCGACCGCCGCGGGTCCGTCCTGCCCGGTGTGGCTCGCCGCGTCGGCGGTGAAGCCGGCCGGCTGCGGAACGTCCGCGGCGTGCTGCGGGCCGCCGTCCGCCGCGTGGAGCGGGACGGCTTCCTGCCCGTTCGAGGGCGCCGGCGAGTCCTGGCCGCCGAGCCCACCGCCGGTGCCGGCCGAGTGGCCCGCCCCGTCCTGCGGGCCGCCCAGGTCGCCCGAGTGGGAGGCGCCCGGCACATCCGGCAGCCCGTGCTGCGCCGTGGTGCCCGGCGCAGCGGTGCCCGTCGGGTCGGCACCCACGAGCGCGTCCGGCTTGTCATCGTCGCCGAGGGTGTACTTGACGGGCTCGCCGCTGCCGTCGTCGACGGTCACCACGGTCGGCCCGTCCGGCCCCGACGGCTGTTCCGCGGTGATCTTGAGGCCGCCGTCCTCGATGTGGATCTTGCCGTCCGGGCCTGGCTCGTAGGTCTTGCCGGACGCGTCGGTGAGCTGAGCGCCATCGTGACCCTGGGGGCCGAAGCCGGGAGTGGTTTGGCCAGGCGGACCGGGCTGGCCGGGAAGACCCGGCTGGACGGGCTGACCTGAGTGGACCGGTTGACCCGGCTGACCGAGCTGACCCGGCTGGCCCGGCTGGCCCGGCTGCCCGGGAACCGCGGCAGCACCGTCCTTCGGATCGTCGAAGTCCAGGTTGTACTGCTTGGGGTGCCCGGTGCCGTCGTCGACGGTGATGCCCATGCGGCCGTCGGAGTCCGGCTCGGTCATCGCGATCTTGTGGTCGCCCTGCTCGACGGTCATCGTCTCGGGCTCGGCCGTCTTGATCGCCTCGCCGGTGCGCGGGTCGATCGGGTACGGCTTGCCCGTGGCGGGGTCGGTCTCGAGCGGCTGGTGCGTGACCGGGTTGAGGGCCGGGTCGGTCGCGTCCGGCGTCTTCGGCAGGTCGACCTTCGGCATCGCCGGCGTCCCACCGCCGCCACCGGCCGAGGGCATCCCGCCGCCACCGTTGCCTCCGCCACCACCGCCGCCACTGCTGCTGGACGGCTGGGTGCTGCCCGGGTCCGGCGGCGCGGCCTGGTCGACGTTCGAGAACGGATCCTGCGGCAGCTGCGCGAAGAAGTCGGTGAGCGCGCGCCAGGCACCGTCGACCGCGGTGTGCGTGTTGGTGCACATCGTCTTGAAATCGCGGATGTACCCGTCGAAGAACTTCCCGAAGTTGTCCTTCAGGTAGATGTTGCACTGGTCGACGATGTGGTTGATCGTGTCGTCGTTGAGGTCGCACGAGTCGTCGTCGATCATCCGCTGCGATTCCTGGTCCAGGAACTTCGCGCAGTGCTTGAAGTCGTCCTGGCTGGCGTTGCTGCGCAGCTCGGCGATCCGGGTGATCCGGTCGAGGTCCTGTGCGGTGACCTGGCCGAGCGACTCCACCCGGTACTTGATCATCCAGTTCGCCTTGTCGCGGCAGGCCTTGCCGACCGACCCGCAGGCCGACTTCATCGCTTCGGCCGCGTGCGTGGCGGAATCGGACACGATCTTCGCGTCGGCCGTGTAGTTCTTGCGGAAGTTACCCGCTGAGTCGGCCGCGCTGCCGTGCCAGTCCGCGAGGTTGGTCGACAGCTGGCCCTCGACGTCCGTCGAGGCGTTGACCACGGCCCCGCTCAAGGCCGTGAACTCGTCGGCACCCGTCATGAACTTCGTGAACGGGATCTTCCGCTGCTCGTTGTAGAGCTTGTAGAGGTCGTCCTTGCCGGCGGGCTGGTAGGTCCCGACCACTGCGACGGCGCGGTTGAACAGCGGCACCCAGATGTCGAATGTCTTCATCCCGGGCAGGCCCAGTTCGAGGATCTCGTCGGAGGTGTTTGCGCCGGCGTTCGTCGGCGAAGCCTTCGCGGCTTGGGCGTCGAGCTTGCCCTTGGCGTCGTCGGCGGCCTTCTTGTCCGCCGCCCGCGCGTCCGACTGGTTCTTGTCGTAGTCGCCCTTCGCCTGCGAATAGGCCTTGTAGACGTCGCTGTTGCTGTGGTGCGTGTTGACGTCCGACGGCGGATCGGCGGACAACCCCATGTCCCGCTTGATCCGGTCGCGCCACTGCTCGAACTCGTGCTGGTCCTTGAACCCGTATTTGGTGGGATCGGCACCGTCGAGGTAGGTGAGGTATTTCCAGGCCAGATCCGAGCCCGCCTGGGTTTTCCCGAGATCGTGGTCGTAGAGGATCTGCTCGACTTCCTGGCGGGACGGAACGTCGTCGCCCTCGCCGGCGCTCACTTGCCCGCCGCCTTCACCGCGGAGCCGGAAGCGTCCTCATTGACCTGGTAGTGGCCGCCCGCCGAGTTGAGCTTCTGGGCGAAGGCATCGGAGGCCTTCAGATAGGCGTCGGCCATTCCAGCCAACCGGAGGACACCCGAGTGGTACGGACTGAAGTTGGTGCCGTGCGCTTCACCGAAGTCGGCGGCCACGATCTGCACGTCCTTGACCGCCGCGAGAGGTTGTTGCAGCGTGTTCCGCGGCATTTCGCTCACGGCTTTCGCGGCCCTCGTCAGCGCCTCAGTATCGACCTTGTGGCCGCCCGCCATCACTCGCCCTCCCTAGAGCACCTGTGTTCCAGCACTCTAGGACGCACGGAACCCGCCCCCGGTGCCATCGCACTCGCACACGGAATGTACCCGGGCTGTGACGACGGGCGCAGCGATTCGGCGATCCGGGACGATCAGGAGACCGCGGACACCACACCGGCCAGCCGGTCCGCCGCCGCTTGGGCCGTGGAGTGGGCCGGGGCCTCGACCATGACGCGGACGAGCTGTTCGGTGCCCGAGGGGCGCAGGAGGACGCGGCCCTCTTCGCCGAGTTCGGCTTCGACCTCGCCGACGGCGTCGCGGACTTCGGAGGAGCCCGCGACGGCTGCCTTGTCCGCGACGGGGACGTTCACGAGGACCTGGGGCAGGCGGTTCATCACGGACGCCAGCTCGGCGAGCTTCTTGCCGGTGGCGGCCATGCGGGACATGAGGCGCAGGGCGGTCAGCAGGCCGTCGCCGGTGGTGGCGTGGGCGGGGAGGACCACGTGGCCCGACTGTTCGCCGCCGAGGGCGAGGCCGGAGGCGCGGAGCTCTTCGAGCACGTAGCGGTCGCCGACGGACGTGGTGATGACCGTGATGCCGTGGGCCTTCATCGCGAGGTGCAGGCCCAGGTTGCTCATCACGGTGGCGACGAGCGTGTCCTTCACCAGCTCGCCGTCCTCGGCCAGCGCGAGGGCCAGCACGGCCATGATCTGGTCGCCGTCCACGAGCTCGCCCGAGGCGTCCACGGCGACGCAGCGGTCGGCGTCGCCGTCGTGGGCGATGCCCAGGTCGGCGCCGTGCTCGACGACGGCGGCGCGGAGCAGGTCGGGGTGGTTCGAACCGCAGTGCTCGTTGATGTTGATGCCGTCGGGCTCCGCGTGGAGGGCGACGACCTCGGCGCCGGCGCGGCGGTAGGCCTCGGGGGCGGCGACGGCGGACGCGCCGTTGGCGCAGTCCACCACGACCTTCAGGCCGTCGAGGGGGTGCGGCGTGGCCGAGACCAGGTGGTCGACGTACAGGTCGAGCGCGTCGGAGACGTCGGACACGCGGCCGACGCCCGAGCCCGTCGGGCGGACGACGTCGGCGCCGCCGAGGCCGGCCTCGATCTCGTCCTCGATGCTGTCGGGGAGCTTGTGCCCGCCCGCGGCGAAGAGCTTGATGCCGTTGTCCGGCATGGGGTTGTGCGAAGCCGAGATCATCACGCCGAGATCGGCCTCCAGCGCGCCCACGAGGTACGCGACGGCGGGCGTCGGCAGCACGCCGAGACGCAGCACGTCAGCGCCGGCCGACGCGAGTCCCGCCACCACGGCGGCCTCCAGCATCTCGCCGCTGGCGCGCGGGTCGCGGCCGACCACGGCCACCGGGCGGTGCGAACGGTCGTGCGCGGCGAGCACACGCGCGGCGCTGGCCGCGAGCGAAAGCGCCAGCTCGGGGGTCAGCTCGGCGTTGGCCACGCCTCGTACCCCGTCGGTGCCGAACAGTCGGGCCATCTCCACGACCTCCTAGGTCCAAATCGACCACGACAACCTAGCGGCGGCTGCGACCCGGCCGGGCCCTGCCCCCACCCCAGGAATGTCGCGGACCGCGCGCGAAATGCATCACTGTGGGGCGGATGGGACGCATGAGGTCCCAGAGAACACGTTCAGACAGCATTCTTGACCACTGCGGAAAGCACGAGAGCGCCCATCCGGTGGACGGATGGGCGCTCCCGAGGTTGCCTCTCACGTGGCCAAGCACTTCAGACCCCGCGCGGCCGGCAACGCACCAAGCCAGCGCGACCCACTGGGGGTCCAGGGGGCTTGCCCCCTGGCGGGGGTTTGGGGGTTCGACCCCCGATGTGATCGTGGAGAGAGCCCCGGCGAAGCGCCGCCAGGCGTGAGCATGGCTCACCTGCGAACGAAGCCGCAGACTCCCCCACGACCACCTACGCCATCAGCGCTTCGAGTACTGCGGAGCCTTACGGGCCTTCTTGAGGCCGTACTTCTTCCGCTCCGTGGCGCGCGCGTCACGAGTCAGGAAGCCGGCCTTCTTGAGGGCCGGGCGGTCGTCGGCGTCGACCTCGACCAGGGCGCGGGCGATGGCGAGGCGCAGAGCGCCGGCCTGGCCCGAGATGCCGCCGCCGTGGAGGTTGGCGAAGATGTCGAACGAGTCCGGCTTGTCGACCGTGACCAGGGGCTCACGGATGAGCTGCTGGTGCACCTTGTTCGGGAAGTACTCCGCGAGGGTGCGGCCGTTGAGCTTGAACTCACCGGTACCGGGGACGACGCGGACGCGGACCACGGCCTCCTTGCGACGGCCGACGGTCTGGGCGTTGCCACCCGCGGCACGCGACGGGCGCGGGGCGGCGGGCGTCTCGCTGGTCGCGACAGCGTCGCCGACCGCGGGGGTCTCCGACGTGGCCACAACGGCCTCGACGGCCTCGGTCTCGGTGCTGGTCACAGACTGTTCCTCACTCACTGCGCGACCTGCGCGATCTTGGTGATCTCGCGCGCCTGCGGCTGCTGCGCGGCGTGCGGGTGCTGCGGGCCGGCGTACACCTTCAGCTTCTTGGCCATGGCGCGGCCGAGCTTGTTCTTCGGCAGCATGCCCTTCACGACCTTTTCGACAAGGTGCTCGGGCTTGGTGTCGAGCAGCTCGCCGAAGGAACGCTTGCGCAGACCACCGGGGTAGCCACTGTGGCGATACGCGAACTTCTGGTCGCGCTTGTTACCAGTGAGCGCGACCTTCTCGGCGTTGACGATGACGACGAAGTCGCCGGTGTCCACGTGCGGGGCATAAGTCGGCTTGTGCTTGCCGCGCAGCAGCGTGGCGACCTCGGTCGCGAGCCGGCCGAGCACGACATCCTCGGCGTCGATCACGTGCCAGGCACGAGTGACGTCGCCGGGCTTGGGGCTGTACGTGGGCAAGGGTCTACCTCGTCGTCAACATTGCGTGTGGGTTCTGTGCGGGCCTAGCGCTGACGCGCCGCAACGCACAACGACATATGAAGATACGCCTCTGCTTACGTGACCCGTGCAGCGGGGGGTGCCCGCCGGTCGAGACCCCCGAAACCGGGCACCTCGGACCGCACCGATGATTCTAGCGGCCGAGGTCACGGAACCACCCACGCGGGCCCGCATGACCCGTCAAGATGAGACGATCCGCGCGGACAGCCGAACATCCCCGGGGGAAAGCGATGACGAAACGGGCACGCCAAGCGGCGCTCGCCCTGGGCGCCGTGCTGGTGCTCGCGACCGCGTGCGGGCAGGCTCGCGCCGGCACCGCGCTGCCCAACGGCGACCAGGCCTCGGCCTACGTCGGCGCCAAGTTCGAGAAGGCGATGTCGAAGCTCGAGAACTCCATCCTCGACGCGCGCGACGTCACCAACTCCGCCGACGCCTACTTCAAGTTCGACGACAAGTGGATCCACAGCGTGATCACCTCGGCCCGCACCGGCAGCCCCGAGAGCCGCGTGGTCCACAACCGGTCGCAGAAGAACCCCGACGAGATCATCGACACGTTCACCCCCGCCGACGGGACGCTCGAGTACGTCTACCTCGGCCCCACGTACAAGTCGCTCGAGCCGACGGCGTGGGTGTCGATGCCGAAGCCCGAGGCCGGGCTGATCCAGCCGTGCGCGTGGGGTGGCGTGCTCACGGCCTGCAAGATGGCCAACGCCGTAGACGACTCGTACAACGCCGACAAGAAGGCCGTACGCGGCGCGAAGAGCTCGGCCGACGGCTCGGCGGAGCTGACCGTGAACGTCCCCTTCTCGCAGTTCCTCGACAAACGCGTGGAGCTGCTGCCCGACTCGCTGCTCAAGGAGGTGGGGCCGCAGCTGAACAAGTCCGTGATCCCCACCACGATCAAGCTCAAGCCGGACGGTTCGCTCGCCGAGTTCGTGATGGCCGCCAAGTTCTCCGGCGACGGCCACAACATCGAGCTCAACTACGACTTCCGCTTCACCGGCAAGGCGACCGCGCAGGACCTGCCGAAGCTGCCGGACGCGAGCCAGATCACCGCACTGCCGGACGACGCCGCGAAGCAGGATTTCTACAACCGGCTCGCCCAGCTGCAGGGCAACTGATGAGCACCCGAGGTGACCTCCGATGACCCAGCCGCCCGAGCAGCACCGGCAACCACAGCAGTGGTGGCAACCCCCCGCGGCGCCCGCAGCCGGCGGCCCCGGTGCGCAGGAAGCCCAGTACGCCGGCCAGTGGCAGCAGGGCCCGACGCAGCAAGGCCCGATGCAGCAAGGTGGCGCTCAGCAGGGTGCGTGGCAGCAGCCGCAAAACCCGCCGCAGCAGCAAAACCCGTGGTCGCAGGGAACGCCGGCGCAGTACCCCAACACCGGCGGGCAGCCGTACGCCAATCCCCAGCAGTACGTGAACCCGGGAGAGCAGTCGTACCCCGGTGTCGCCCCGCAGCAGTATGCGGCGAATGGTCTACAGCCGTACGCGAACCCGGCGAGCGGACCGCAGCAGCAGCCCTACGCCACCGGACAGCAGGCGCAGCAGGTGCCGGGCGTGCCGCCGCAGCAGCCGGGCGCGGCGTTCGGCGGCGGGTTCCAGCCGACGACGTACGGCGGACTCGGCGCGTTCTCCGCCGAAGCCGTGAAGAAGGCCCCGCGCTCGAAGCGGCCGTGGGTGATCGCTGGCGCGGCCGTGGCCGTGGTGATCATCGGCGGCGGCGCGGCGTGGCTGCTTGGCGCGTTCCAAGGGGACACGCTCGACCAGAAGTCGTTGCAGGACGGCGTTTCCCGCGTGCTCGCCGAGAACTACGGCGAACCCGACGTGAAGAACGTGGCCTGCCCTTCGGGTGAGTCCACGCAGAACGGCACCACCTTCGACTGCACGCTGCAGCTCGGTGGGCAGCCGCGCAAGGTCACTGTGCGGGTGCTCAACGACAAGCCCGAGTACGAGGTCGGCGCGCCGCACTGAGTGCCCGGGGACGCGCCAGTCCACACCGGACGCGGCGAATCGCCTTTCCCACACACGAAAACTTGCCCCGCACACGATTGCGCCACAACGAAAACGGCGGGCCCGCACCGAAGTGCGGAGCCCGCCGTGGTTTCGTCAGAACCCGAGAATCAGAAGAGGTTCTCGACGTCCTTGTCGGTCTTGGTGTAACCGTCGGCGATCTCGGGCAGCGCGATGGCGATCTGCGCCAGCAGCTGGGTGAGGTCGTTGAAGCTGTTGTCCCAGTCGGCCTGGGCCTTCAGGTAGTTGTCCTTGGCCGCACCGGTCCAGGTGTTCGTGAGCTTGCTCAGGTCTTCCTTGAGCCGGTCGAACGAGGACTTCAGGTCCTTGGTGGTCGAGTTGCAGTCGTCAGCCGCCCGGTGGATCGTGGCCGGGTCAACGAGGATGCGTGCCATGTCGTACTCCTGTCAAAGTCGGGGTGTGGAATGGATGAACTGAACGTTGACGCTCGACTCAGCCGAGGACGCCGAAGCCCTTGTTGAAGCTGCTCACGATTTCGTTCTGCTCGGCTTCAGTGCGCTGGTACTTGGAGCCGGCTTCCTGCAGCAGGTCCGCAATGCGCTGGAGCGACTGGTTCAGCTTCTTGCCCGACTCGTCGAAGCGCTGCATGACGTTGTTGAACGCCTGAGCCGCTTCGCCGTCCCAGCCCGCGCGGGTGGCTTCGATCTCGCCCTGCAGCGTGGAGAGCCGCTGGTCCATCGCGACGCGAACATCGGTGACCTGGTTCTCAGCGTTGGTGAACTCTTCCGGAGTTCCTTCAAAGCCGCCAGCCGCCATGGGAACTACCCCCTTCATCTCATTGGTCGTGCGTACCGGCGTCCTGTTTCCGCCGTACACCCCTACGACGAAGACAGTGCCAGGTTCGGTTCACCCTTGGTGCGAGATTTCCCAAGTAGTTGCTTGCGTGAACGCCACTCGGGGGAACCGACGCCGCCGAGCCGAGCGCGACGCCGCCGGGAAAAGTCGCAAAACCCTTGGCCTACTGGGCAATTAGCACACGCACAGCCGGAATGAACCAGTTTCACGGTTCCCGGCTCATGATTCGCAACTGCGAAAAGTCCTCTTCGTCATCACTCGTTCGTGCGGCCGGCGAGGGAACTTCGGGCTCGGACCGGACCAATTCGGCCTCCGTCGGCAGGTGCGGCATCGGCAGGCCGCACGCCGCGCGGAACCGGGCGGCGGCACCGCGCAGCACCCGCGGAGTCGGTTCGACGGCGCCGCCGCCCGCGAGCCGGTGGCGGGCGTAGGCCTTCATCAGTTCCCGGTTGTCCTCGCGGTGGCGGACGTTGCGGGCGAGCGCGGTGCCGGCGACCCGGCGCGCGTGCGTGACCGCGTCCTGCCCCGCTCGCGTGAAAGCCGCCGCGGCGGACTCGGGTTCCGACGGCACGGGCACTCCTTCAGCTGGTGATCTTCAGCGTCGACACGATCTGCTCGCAGGCCGTGTCGACGCGTTGCCGCAACGCGGGGGCTTCGTACTGGCACCCCACGTGCACCCGGATCTTCCCCTGCACCACCACGTACCAGCTCACGGTGAGCTGGTCGCTCTTGCGCTGGTGGTACCCGATCACGGTGCGGCCACCGTACGTCAGGTTCGGATCGAAGGCGCTGTAGTTCGGGTCCCTGGCCGCCTGCGCTTGCAAAGAGTTCACGAGCTGCGCGCGGTCGACGGTCGCGTCGTAGTCCATCACGAACTCCTGGGCGACCACGAGGTCGTTGCCGGCCGACGCGTCCTGCGGGTGCAGGATCACCTGGCGCTCGGCGACCTGGTCGGAGGTCTGGACCCAGTCCTGGGGCGCGCTGACGCTGAAGTCGTACTGGACGAACGTCTTGCCCGGCAGCCCCGCCGGGTCGTCACCGCTGCCCTGGTTCACCACGAACAGCACCACCGCGGCGACGACCACGACCACCGCCACGACCGCGCCGATCCCCCACAGCCGCTTCCGGCCGGCGCTCTTGCCGGTGCCGCCGCTCTCCGGCGGCCACGGCTGTCCCGGCGGGCGGCCTGGACCACCCGGCTGAGCGGGACGCGGCCCACCTGGCGCAGGTCCGGCGAAACCTCGGCCCGGCGTCGGCCGGACGACCGGAACCGGCGACCCTGACTGAGGCACGGACTGAGGCACGGACTGGGGCCTCGGCTGAACCCGTGGCGCAGCCGGCCGCGACAACAGCTCGGTGCGGCCGTCACCGTCGGCCTGCGCGCTCGGCAGCTCGCCGCCGGGGCGCACGACTTCGGTGCGCTGCTCGGCCGCCGGAACGCCGCCGGGCGCACCGGCCCGGCGCCCCACCGAAGCGCCGGGCAGCGCGCCCGTGCGGTCGGGGTCCACGAGCACCGCCCGCAGCGCGCCGCGCGCCACCACCGTCTCCGGCTGGTCGAGGCTCGTGGGCACCACGCCGGTGCGCTCGTGGACCAGGCGGGAGATCATCGGGATCCGGCTCGAACCGCCGACGAGGAAGATCGCGGTGAGCTGCTTGGGCCGCAGCCCGGCGTCGGCGATCGCCGCGCTGGTCAGCTCCACCGTGCGCCCGAGCGGCGCCGCGATGAGCTTCTCGAGGTCCTCGCGCGTCACGTGCGCGTCGGCGAACGGCGGCGGCATCGGCACGTCGGTGTACGTGTGGCGCGACAGCGTCTCCTTCGCACCGCGCACGTCCTGGCGCAGCACGCGGCGACGGCGCCGGTCGGCGAGCTCGCGGCCCGTGACCAGCTGCTGCCACGCGTCCGGATCGGCGCCCGACACGAGCGAGCCGATGTGCTCCAGCAGGGCCTGGTCGATGTCGGCACCACCGAAGCTCGGGTCGCCACGGGTCGCGAGTACCTGGAAGCCGCCACGAGCGCCCGGCCCACGCCCGGCCTCGGGCAGCCGCCGCACGACGCTGACGTCGACCGTGCCGCCCCCGAGATCGAGCACCGCGAGCGCTTCGCCGCGGCGGCCGCTGAACTCCACGGTCCGCCCGTCCGGCTGCGCGACGGGCGCGAAGGTGGCCGCGTGGTACACGGCCGCGGCCACCGGTTCGGGCACCAGCGCGACCTCGCGCGCCAGCCCGCCCGCGGCCTGCCGCAGCAGCCGGGTGCGGATCGCACCCCAGTCTGCAGGATGCGTGAGCACGAGGAGGTCGACCTCGGCGTCGCCCGCGATGCGGCGCGCCTCGGCCACCGCCCGGCCGAGCACGGCGTGGACGACGTCGGTGACCCGCAGCACGGAGTCGCCGAGCAGCAGGTCACCCTCGTCGATGCGCCGCTTCGGGTTCGGTTCGTAGCGCGACGGGTCGACGGCCGCCTGCCGCTCGGCCTCCTGGCCGACGAACAGCGTGCCGTCGGCGGCCGCGAAGACCGCCGACGACATCAACGGCTGGCCGTCGATCACCACGACCTGCGGCTCGCGGCCGTTGACGGAGGCGACGACGCAGGTGCTGGTGGTCCCGAAGTCCACCGCGACCCGCACCGTCACCCGTCACTCCTGCCGTCGCCCGGGCACCGGCCGCGCACGCCGCGGCCGGCCACCGAAATCAGTCGGGCTGGATCCACGACACCTGCACGAGCTGCCGGCCGTTCTTGCGGCTGAGCATCACGCCCCGGCCCGGCGGCATCGCGGCGGGCCGGATGTTGCCGATCAGCACGCCCTCGTCCTTCGAGCCGTTCATGACCATGCCCGGCGCCGCGATCTCCTTGAGCTTGCCGATGACCGGGTCGTAGGAGGCCCTCGACGCACCACCGGTGCGGCGCACGATGATCAGGTGCAGGCCGACGTCCTTCGCCTGGGCGAGGAAGTCGGCCAGCGGCTTGAGCGGGTTGGACGTCTGCGTGGCCACCAGGTCGTAGTCGTCGACCAGGATGAACAGCTCCGGTCCGGTCCACCACGACCGGTTGCGCAGCTGGTCCTGCGTGACGTCCGGGCCAGGCAGGCGCCGGGTCATCGACCCGTGCACGTCCTTGACCATGCTGTCCAGCTGGTTCGACGACACGGCGTACCCGAGCAGCGAGTCACCCTCGAGGAAGCCGAGCATCGTGCGCCGGTAGTCGACCAGGAGGATCACGCCCTCCTGCGGCGAGTACCGCTCGGCGATCCCGCGGCCGATCTGGCGCAGCAGGTTCGTCTTGCCCGACTCGCCGTCGGCGAACGCGAAGAAGTGCGGCTCGGCGTCGAAGTCGAGGTAGACCGGAGCAAGGTTGTCCTCGTTGACGCCGAAGGGCACCAGCTTCGTGTTGCGGTTGGCGTCGATCTTGAGGACTTCTTCGTAGGTGATCATCTCGGGCAGCAGGCGGACCTGCGGTGCGGTGCGGCCACGCCAGGCGCCGCGGATCTTCGCGACGGCGTCGGCCACACCCGCGGCCAGCGACTCGGCGTCGCTGGAGCCGTCGATGCGCGGCAGTCCCGTGAGCATGTGCAGCTTGTCGCGGGTCAGACCACGGCCGGGACGCCCGGCCGGGATGTTGACCGCGATGCGGCGGTCGATGTCCGACTCGGTCGGGTCACCGAGGCGCAGCTCGAACCGGGTGCCCAGCATGTCCTTGATCGCCGGGCGCAGGTCGGCCCACCGGTTGGCGGAGATGACCACGTGGATGCCGTATGACAGACCCTGCTGGGCCAGCCGCGTGATCGACGCCTCGAGTTCGTCGAAGTCGTCGCGGATCGCACGCCAGTTGTCCACGATCAAGAACGCGTCGCCGAACGGGTCCTGCTCGGCGGGGATCTCGCCGCGGCGCTTGCGGTTGCGGAACTCGGTCATCGAGTCGATGCCCAGCGCGCCGAACCGGCCTTCGCGCTCGGTCATGAGCGTGGTCAGCTCGGCCACGATCCGGCGGGCCTTGTCAGGCTCGCGCCGGGCCACGGCCACGCCACCGACGTGCGGCAGATCGGCAAGGCCGGCGAGCGTGCCACCACCGAGGTCGAGTGCGTAGAACTGCACCTCATCGGGCGTGTGCGTGAGCGCCATCGACATGATCAGCGTGCGGAGCATGGTCGACTTGCCGGCCTGCGGACCACCGGCGATCACCGCGTGACCGGCGGCACCGGAGAAGTCGGCCCACAGCAGGTCGCGCCGCTGCTCGAACGGCCGGTCGACGATGCCCAGCGGCACCTGCAGCCGACCGTTGCCGAAGAACCCGACCGGGGAGAGGCCGCGGTCGTCGGTGGGGTTGAGGTTAGGCAGCATCGTGTCGAGCGAGTTGGACTCGTCCAACGGCGGCAGCCACACCTCGTGCGCGGGCGGGCCCTGGCCGATGAACCGGTCGACCATCACCTCGAGCTCACTCGGTTCGGTGGCCTCCTCCGACTCCTTCGGCTTCGCCACCTCTTCGACCGGTTCGAACTGCGGCTCCGGCTCGGGCGGCAGCTCGACGAAGTCGGGCACGAACAGCTGCGGGCGCTTGTCCGCGCGCACGACCGTGGCCACCGGCCCGGCCGCCTTGATACCGGCGGGGCGGTACGGGCCCGACACGTACGACGCCTTGAACCGCACCATCGTGGACGTGTCGTACTTGAGGTAGCCCGAACCCGGGATCGACGGCAGCTCGAACGCGTCCGGCACGCCGATCGCCGCGCGCGACTCCGCGGCCGAGAAGGTCTTCAGACCGATCCGGTAGGACAGGTAGGTGTCCAGACCACGCAGCTTGCCCTCCTCCAGCCGCTGCGACGCGAGCAGCATGTGCATCTGCAGCGACCGGCCGACACGGCCGATCTGGAGGAAGATGTCGATGAAGTCCGGCTTCGCCGTGAGCATTTCGGAGAACTCATCGATGCAGATGAACAGCGCGGGCAGCGGGTCGAGGTCGGCGCCGTTCTCGCGCGCTTTCTCGTAGTCCCACACGTTCTTGTAGTTGCCCTTCGCCAGCACTTCCTGGCGCCGGGACACCTCGCCCGCGATGGCGTCCTTCATGCGGTCGACCAGCGTGAGGTCGCCCGCGAGGTTGGTGATCGTGGCGGCGACGTGCGGGGCCTTGTCCAGGCCGAGGAACGTCGCACCACCCTTGAAGTCGACGAGAATCATGTTGAGCGACGTGCTCGAGTGCGTGGCGAGCAGGCCCAGCACCAGCGTGCGGAGGAACTCCGACTTACCGGAACCGGTCGCCCCGATGCACAGGCCGTGGGGGCCCATGCCCTCCATCGCCGCTTCCTTGATGTCCAGCTCGACGGCCTGGCCGTACTCACCGACGCCGAACGGCACGCGGTAGCGGTCGCGCACCGGCCGCGGGCGCCAGGCGCCCTGCACGTCGAACGTCATCGGGTCGCCCGGGATGCCGAGCAGCTCCAGCAGCGTGGGGTTCGAGAGCAACGGCTCGTCGTCCGACGCCTCCGTGCCGCCACCGCCTCCGACGCGGTACGGCGCGATCAGGCGGGCGAGCGCCTCGGCCTCGACCACCGACAGCGTGTCCGGCCGGCCGAACCACTCGACGCCGCCGGCGCTGCGCGCGCCGAGGCGGTCGGGCTCGGCCACGAGCCGCAGCCCGCGGCGGGCCGACAGGTTCCCGAGGGTGTCGGACAGGTCGACCAGCGTGACGCCGACCAAGCCCTCCTCGAGGATGATCTGCTCTTCGCGCGTGACCTCGGCGTCGTCGATGATGATCACGACGTGCGGCTGGTCGGGCGCCGGCGTGGCGTTGCGGGAGAACCGCTGCCGGTCACGCAGCTCCTCGTCGAGCCACTGCTCGATCTGGGCGAGCGAGCCGGCCATCATGCGGAGCTGGCCGATGCCGTCGGACATCGTGGGGTGCTGGACGTGCGGGAGCCACTTCGCCCACTCCCACTCCTCCTTCGCGCGGCCCGCGGTGGCGATCGCGATCATCACGTCGTCGGGGCTGTGGAAGGCGACCAGCTGCGCGAGCATCGCGCGGGTGAGGCCACGCGTGAGCGAGCGCTCGCCCTGCATGCTCACCGCGGCGAACCCGCGCAGGGTGATCTGCGTGGGCAGGTCGGGCACGATCGAGTGCGCCCGCACGAACCGGCGCAGCGCGAGGGTGGCGATCGGCTCCAGCTCGTCGACCGGGCCGGTCTGCGGCGGCACGAGCCGCGTGGCCAGGCGGTGGGAGCTGCGGCCGACGCGCAGGTGCAGGAAGTCCTGGTCGTTCTGCCGGCGTTCCCACATGCGGCGGCTGGCCGCGAGCGACCACAGCGACTGCGGGTCGGGGTGCACCCATTCGAGCGCGGCGCGCTGGTCGACCATCGCCTCGCGGGCGCGGTCGCGCATCTGGCCCAGGTACCGCAGGTAGTCCTTGCGGTCCTCGTCCATCTCGGCCTTCTTGGCCCCGCCGCCTTTGCCGCCACCACCGGCGAGCATGCCGACGGTGCCCATCAGCATCATGCCGCTCATCATGATCGTGGTCGGGTTCTTCCCACCCGCCGTGAACATGAAGACCATCATCCCGAGCGAGGCGAAGATCATGACCCCCGGAATCGCCTTCGCGACGATGTTGCCCGGGATCGTGCGGGGTACTTCGGGTGGGGGTTCGAGGTGCACCTCGCCGCCCGGCGGGCGCGGCGCCGCCAGCCGTGGCGACTTCTTGAACTGAAGCGTGCTCATCGAAGGACCCCTCTATTCCAACTCGACGAATGCCGGCCGGCTCCTGCGCTCGGGCGCGCGTGACAACCTATCGAACGTCGCCGGGGAATTCCGGCCAACGCCCGGAAGTGCACCGAGCTTGCCCCCTCATCGGATACTGACGGACACCGGCACGTCCGGCATCTCGCCCGCCAACCCGTTTCCTCTGATCCCCGGAGTGTACGGCCCACCACCGACAGCAAGGACCCGAATCGGCCGATCCCACCTGGTCGCGCCGCCCGTCCGTCGTCCGGCCGGTGTACTTTCGCCAAGGATTTTCGGACAGTCGATGATCCCGGCTCCCGGGTTCGGTATAAGTTGCCCCGGGAGTTGACTCTTCAGAGCGGGGGCATCTAGTGGCAACGGGCACGACGGTATTCAGCAGGGTGACGGTGGTCGCACCGAACACCCGGATCGACGTCGCGCTACCGGCCGACGTCGCGGTGGCCGACCTGCTGCCGATGCTGCTGGAGATGGCCAAGGAGACCTCGCCCGACGGCGGCGCGCGCCACGGCGGCTGGGCACTGGCCAAGCTCGGCGACGCCCCGCTCGACCCGAGCCGCACGCTGGCGTCGCTCGGCGTCGTGGACGGCGAACTGCTGCAGCTGCGCAAGCGCAACGAGAACCCGCCGCCGCCGCTGTACGACGACGTGGTCGACGCCATCGCCGAGTCGACGCCCGACAGCTTCCGCCCGTGGACCAAGGAGACGGCGCGCCGCTTCGGCCACGTCGCCGGCGGCCTCGCGCTGTTCATTTCCGCGCTGGCGCTGTTCATGAGCGGCTCGCTCTACGGCGGCAGCGCGCTCGGCGCGGCCATCGCCGGCGGCCTCGGCGCGATCGCCTGCGTGGCGGTCGGCGCGACGCTCGCGAAGGGCTACCAGGCCGAAGCCACCGGCGTGCTGATCGCCGCCGCGGGCGGCCTGCCGCTGGCGTTCGTGAGCGGCTTCTACATCGTGCCCGGCCTTTCGGTGCGGGCGAACCTGCTGCTGGGCGCGGTGCTCGTGCTGATCGTCTCGGCGGTCTGCATCCTCATCATCGGCGCCGGCATCCGCGTCTTCATCGCCGCCGCCACGGCCGGCGCGTTCGGCGCGATCGCGTTCCTCGTCGCCACGCTCGTGCCCAGCGCGACCCCTGCGGGCGTGGGCGCCGGTGCGGTCGCCGTGTCACTCGCCTGCATCTCGATCCTGCCGCGCGCCACGATCTGGCTTGCGAAGCTCCCGCTGCCGCACGTGCCCAGCACCGCGGAGGAGCTGAAGGAAGACTCCGGTTTCCCGGACTACGAGGCCATCGAGCAGCGCACCGCGGTCGCCCACGACTACATGACCGGTCTGATGATCGGCTGCGGCGCCACCACGGCGATCTCCGCCGTGTTCGCCGCGACCGCACCGGGCTACTTCGGGGTGATCCTCGGTGTGATCGCCACGCTGGTGCTGCTGCTGCGCGCCCGCGCGTACGCCAATGGCGCGCAGGCCATCGCGCTGCTCACCACCGGCATGGTGTCCGCGGCCGGCATCCTCGTCGGCTGGCTCTTCGCCACCACGG
Organism: Amycolatopsis sp. NPDC051373; assembly: GCF_040689465.1. NCBI lineage: Bacteria > Bacillati > Actinomycetota > Actinomycetes > Pseudonocardiales > Pseudonocardiaceae > Amycolatopsis > Amycolatopsis sp. NPDC051373. The sequence continues at coordinate 310,464 of NZ_JBFBAE010000006.1, forward strand.
CGGAGTTCCGGCTGCTGTACGTGTTCGGCGCCCTTATCGTGGTCGCCGCGGGCTCGCTCGTGGTCGGCGTGATCTTCCCGAACCAGCGCTTCTCGCCGCCGCTGCGGCGCACCGTGGAGATCCTCGAGGCGATCTGCATCGCGGTCGTGCTACCACTCGCGCTCGGCGTGATGGACCTCTACACGACGCTGCGCCACCTGAACCTCAAGTGAGGCAGCAGATGCGTGCACGACGTCCGATCGTCCGGCGGCTCGGGCTCGGCGGCCGCACAGGTGTGGTCCTGCTCGCGGCCGGGCTCGGGGTGCTGTCGCCATTCGCGCTCGTCTCGCCCGCTTCGGCGCAGCAGGACACGGGTGCCGCGGGCACTTGGGCCACGCCGCCGCAGGTCGACCTGAACACGCTGCCGCCCGACGAGCGTAAACCGGACAAGACCTACCAGAAGAAGATCGAGTGCGTGAAGCGCAGCCTCGGGCAGAACGTCGAGATCAACACGATCCCGTGGGGCCAGAGCTACCTGCAGTTGGACAAGGCGCAGCAGATCGTGCGCGCGGCCAAGGGCACCGTCGGCGGGGGCATCAAGGTCGCGGTGGTCGACACCGGCGTCACGCCGCACCCGTGGTTCGAGGGCCGGGTCGAAAGCGGCGGTGAGTACGTCGCGAAACCGGACAACGGCCAGCCCGGCGGCCTGCAAGACTGCGACGGCCACGGCACCGAGGTGGCCGGCATCATCGCGGGCAACCCGCAGGACCCGAAGGTCGGCTTCATCGGCGTCGCCCCCGACGCCACGATCGTGTCGTACCGGCAGCTGAGCTCGAACTACGCCGTCGACCAGAACGCCTCGACCAATACCGGGCAGCCCGGTGGCGACACCGGCACTCCGCCCGGCAACCAGAACGGCAGCACCCCGCCCAGTGGCCAGAACGGCGGTCAGCTCCCGGGCAACGGCGGCGGTGGCGGCCAGGTCGGCGGTGAGCAGGCCGGTACCGCTCCCCAGCAGGACGACAAGGGCGACACCCGTCAGCTGCAGAAGGAAGGCACCGCGGGCACGCTGCAGACGCTGGCCGAGATCATCCACGGCATCGCCGAGCGGGGCGAAGCCAGCGTGATCAACATGTCGGTGGACCACTGCCGCGCGGCCGACGGGACCGGCAGCATCCAGAAGGGCGAACAGCAGGTGCAGGCCGCGGTGAAGTTCGCGGCCGACCACAACGTGGTGGTCGTCGCCGCCGCGGGCAACGTCTCCGACGACTGCCCGCAGAACGACCAGGCCGACCCGAACAAGCCGCGCTCGATCGTCACGCCGCCGTGGTTCGCCGACGACGTGCTGTCGGTCGGTGCGATCGACGAAACGGGCGGCGTCGCGTCGTTCAGCGTGCACGGACCGTGGGTCGGCGTCGCCGCGCCGGGCACCAACATCATTTCGCTCGACCCGGCCGAGGGGTCGACGGGCCTGGCCAACCTGACGATCGAGGGCACCCAGCAGTCGGCCATCCAGGGCACGAGCTTCGCCTCGCCGTACGTGGCCGGGGTGGCCGCGCTCGTGCGTCAGATGTACCCGCAGCTCAACGCCCGCCAGGTGATCCAGCGCATCGAAACCACCGCGCAGCACCCGGCCGCACCGGGCGGGCGCGATGACTTCGTGGGCTACGGCGTGATCGACCCCGTGGCCGCGCTCACCGCGAACCTGCCGAACGACGTCGGCGAGCTCGCGAAGCCGAAACCCGTGGTACAGACGGCGGTGCTGCCGCCAGCCGACTCGATGAGCTCGACGCCGATGATCGTGGCGCTGGCCGGCACCGGCGGTGGCATCGTGGCGCTGCTGATCACGCTCTTCGTGATGCACACGATCAGGCGCAACCGCCCGACCGGCCCGCCGAGCTGAGCGATACCCGCCCGAAGACGCTGAAGGGGGCCGTACACCGCGGAAAAGCGGTGGACGGCCCCTTCTGTCAGTTCTGGGGTTTCTTGGCCTTGGCGGGCTTCTGAGGGTCCTCGCCGATCACGGGTGGCGTGACCGGGGCGGGATCGCCGAGGAGCTCGGAAGGCTTGGCGGGCGTGCGGTTCTTGGCCTGGCGCGAGCCGCCACCACCGCCGCCCATCCCGCCGCTGCCCATGCCGCCCATCGGCATCATGGGCATCATCGACATGCCGCCGGACTCGCTCTGGGCGGCCGGCGCCGGCGCCGGGGCGAGGCCCTCGGGTCCGATCGGCAGCGCGCCCGCCTGCCCCTGCGTGAGGCGCGGGTCGGCGCCGGTTTCCTTGCCCTGGTGGGGTTCTTCGGCCGCGGACGCGGTGACGGAGTCGTCGGCCGACGGTGTCGTGGTGTCGGTGTGGGTCGGCGCGGTCGCGGCTTCGGTCTGGGCCACGCCGGTGTGAGTCGCGGCCTGCTGAGCCGCGTCGTCGTGCGTCGGTTGCTCCGATGTGGACGGCCCCGCGGTGACCACCGAGGGCGGCTGCGCCGGCGCGAAATCGCTTTCGTGCAGCCGGAACTGCTCCTGCGGGTAGTGCTGCCGCACCGCGATGCTCGACTGCTCCCCCGCCGGCGCGTCCACGCCGTCGCAGAGCTGGGCGAAGTGCTGCAGCACGTCTTCCGCCGCGTCGTACAACGACTTCACCGACTGCTCGGTCTCGCGCAGCTGCGTGCGCGAGCGGCTGACGCCCCCGACAGGCAGCATCGCTGACTCCGACAGCAGGTCGGCCGAGTCCACGAGCACGTCGGTGGCGTCGCCCACGATCTTGCGCAGCGATCCGGCCAGTTCCTCCAGCGCGCCCGCCAGCTCGTCCAGCGCGTCTTCGACGCCTTCGCTCGCGGACCGGATTTCACTCAGATAGGTGACAAACGCGTCGGCGTCCTCCCCGGACCACGACGCGTCGAGCCGGCCCAGCTCGTCGGCCAGGTCGGCGGAGACACCGCCCGCCGTCTTCGCCGCGGTGCGCAGGCGCTGCGCTTCTTCGTCGAGCTCGGCCCAGCGGCCGACGAGCGGCCGGTAGTACGTCTCGACTGGGTCGGTCACGCCGAGCTCACCCGCGAGCTCCGACACGAACGTCAGCGACGGCTCGGTCACGACAACCCCCCGGCACGCTTGATCTGCTCGGCCGCATCGGCGTCACGCTGCGCGTGGCCGGCGGTGAGCTGGTCCAGTGCCTCCGCAGCCGACCGCAGCGCAGCCGCGCCTGCCTGCAGCTGCTGCCGCAACGCCCCGGACGCTCGCGCGTACGACTGGTCCAGACCGAGTCGGCCACCGAGCTCTCCGTACGCCTCGACCGTGATCGCTCCCGCACCGACGACGGCCGCGGCCGTGTCCAGCTCGTCGGCGGCCACCGCGACCTTGGTCGCGTAGCCGCCGACGATTTCGCCGTCGATGTTCAGCGCGTTGTTCCCCGCTGCCACGACATCCCTCCGCTCACCCGACTTGTCTTCGAGTGTGACGGACGCGGACCCGCCTCAGTTCCCGGCCGGCTGGCCGGCTTGCTGGTTCGCCGGCGCCTGGAACGAACCCGCGTTCGGGTCGATCGGCACCGAGTCGAACTGCTTCATCACGTCCTGCGTGTTCAGCGACGAACCCGTGGGGAGCAGGCCGATGATCGACTCCGGCGCCGGCTGCGCGTCGGTCAGGCCGAGCGCGGCGGCCGTCGCCTGGTCCGGCACGCCGTACCGGAGGCCGCGGTCGCTGATCAGCTGGATCGGGCCTTTCTTGAACGTGGCGCTCGACTCGGTGGCCGACTGCACCACGGCGCCGAAGCCCGGCGGCATGTAGAAGCCGGTGATCGGCAGGCCGTTCGGCCCGGTGTTGCTGACGCTCTGGACCTTGCTCGATCCGTCGGCGTTCGTCGTCTCGGCCGGCAGGCCCTTGCTCACGTACACCGACGTGTGGGCCGTGTTCTTGCCGTCGAACGACCAGCCGAGGCACGCCACCGGCGAGCCCTGGGTGGCGTCGAGCACGGTCGGGGTCTGCTCGGGGTAGTTGTCGACCTTCACGAACCCGGGGTCGGTGGGCTGGAGCCGCGGGACGTTGTTGATCTTCTCCAGGCCGAGGTCGGTGATCTTGGTCCCGCCGCCGTTCTTCGCTGTGCGGACGATGTCGGCGACCGCGGACGACACCTTCTGGATGCCGTTGCGGGTGATCAGCCAGAAGTCCGTCGCAGCCCCGGACGGGCTCGTGGAGAACACGTCGCCGACGGTGAGGCCGTCGAAGTCCTGCTGCGGCGCTTCACCGGCACCGTCGACCGCCGGCGGCACCAGCTTGCCGACGTCGGGGATCGCGTTGAGGAACGCCTGGGAAGCCTTGCGCGCCTTGGCCGGCAGCTGCAGCGCCGCCCGCACCGGGTCGTTGTCGCCGAGGTCGACCTCGGCGCGCACGGTGTTGGCGTCGGGCCGCGCCTGCGTGGCCTGCAGGCGGTAGATCAGGTAGGTCTTGCCGTCCTCCGCGCGGCCGAGCAGCGCCTGGCCTTTGGCGAGCTCGGTGCCGACGTTCGCGACGCCGCCGATCACCGTGGTGTCGGTGCGGTCCACGCTGTCGGGTAGCGGCAGCCGCGGGTCGAGCGCCACCTGGTCGCACACCGCCCAGTTGGGGGAAATGCGCTGGGTCAAATCGGGCAGAAGTTGTGGCCCGTCGGGAATGCCGGTCAGCTTCTCGCGCGGAATATTCTTGAGCTGTTCATCGGAGACGACGGTCGGATTCACCGCCGCGGCCGGCGCGGCATTAGCCGCGGGTTGCGCTCCGCCTTCTGCGCCTTGCGTCTGCTGCTGCGACTGCGCGAGCAGGATCAGGCGCGCGGAAGCGAGGTTGAACGTCGGAATCAGTTTCTGCGGATTGCCCGTGACCACGTAAACGGTGCCGGACTGCTCACCGATCACGATGCCGCCCGACGCGGGAACCGCCGGGGCCGGGCTGAGCAGGGCGATCAGCACGAAAACCACCGCGCCGAGCACACCGAGGATCACCCCGACGACGGTCGCCCGCGAGTGTGTGCGCATCGGGTCGTGGAGCATCACCGCGTCGCGGCGGACGAGCGCCGACTGCATCCGGCGCATGACGAACTTGTAGGCCTGAACCTGACTCTTAGTCGTGGGTGTTGATGGCATTCTCGACCTACAGTCCTCCCCGTCGCGGTACGGTTCCGCAGGATAGCCGTACGGGGACCGTCTGGTGTGGGGTTTCTACCAACTCAAGCTAGGGTCGGACACCTCGGGACCGGCTTTCCGGGAACGTAGCACTCACGAGGGGAAGAGAACGCGCGGATGTCCGTCACCACGCCTCCACGTCCGCCAGGGCCCCCCGGGCCACCGCCGCCCGGAGGACGTCCTCCGGGCCCGCCGCAGCGGCCGGGCAGAGCAGGCGGACCGGGCGGACCCGGTGGCGTGCCGGGCGGTCCTGGCGGACCCGGCGGAGTCCCGCGTGGACCCGGTGGCCCGGGCGGACCCGGCGGACCCGGCCCCCGTGGCGGCGGCCCGGGTGGTCCCGGAGGACCTGGCGGCCCAGGTGGGCCCGGAGGACCCGGTGGCCCTGGAGGTCCGGGGGGACCTGGCGGGCCTGGCGGCGGTTCCGGCGGACCCGGTCCTGACGGCCCCGGTTCCGGTGGCTCGCCGCAGAGCGGTGGCACCGCGACCGCGACGCGCATGGCCCCGCCTTCGCGTCAGCGGTCCGGCGGCATCAACCTCGGCCCGCTGCCCGTGTCGAACCTCGTGCTCCTCGAAGTGGGTGTCACGATCGGACTCGTGCTGCTCGCGATCAACATGGAGCAGCTGAAGTACATCGCCATCGGCGTCGCCGCCGTTTTCCTCATCTTCGCGTTCCTGCGCTGGGGCGGGCGCTGGTTCACCCAGTGGCTCGGTCTCACGCTGCGCTACCGCTTCCGTTCGCACGACCGCGTCGCGACCCCGCCGCCGCCCAGCAGCCTCGAAGAGCTGGCCGCGGAGAACACCACGGTGACGGGCCCGGACGACGCGCGTGTGAACCTCCTGCGCCTGGCCGTGCCGGACCTCGTGGTGGCGCACGGCGTCGACCACGAGCGCCAGCAGGTCGGCCTCGCCTGGAACGACGGCACGTGGACGGCGGTGCTCCTCGTGGAGCCGACGCCCGCGCTGATCACCCAGGCCGGCGGCGCGCCGAGTCTGCCGCTGTCGGCGCTCGCGCCGTGCCTCGAGGACCGCGGTGTGGTGCTCGACTCCATCCAGATGATCTGGCACAGCTACCCGGGTTCCGCGGCGCTGCCGTCGGACTCGCCGGCGCTCAGCTCGTACATGGAGGTGCTCGGCCCGCTGCCCGCGGCGGCCCGGCGCACCACGTGGATCGCGATCCGCCTCGACCCGCGCCGCTGCCCGGAGGCGATCCGGGAACGCGGTGGCGGTGTCGTCGGCGCCCACCGCGCGCTGATCGGTGCGCTGTCGCGCGTGCGTAACGCGCTGGAGTCGCAGGGCGTGCCGACGCGGCCGCTGGACCCGGACGAGCTGCTGCGTGCCAGCATCTCCGCCGCGGAGCTCACGGCCGTGGCGGGTTCGTCGACGAAGGTCACGCTGCAGGAGAGCTGGACGGGCGTCACGGCGGCCGGCATCGGGCACTCCAGCTACGCGATCACGAGCTGGCCCAAGGGCAAGATCACCGGCAGCCTCGACGCGCTCACCAGCGTGCGCGCCCTGTCGGCCACGGTCGCCATGTCGATTTCCCCCGCCGCGGACGAGGGCCGCATCGGCCTGCGCGGCGTGGTGCGCGTGAGCGCCCGCAACCCGCGTGAGCTCGAAGCCGCCGACCAGCGGCTCAAGTCCATTTCGGAGCGGCTCGACGTCGACCTGACGCCGTTGCGGGGCCTGCAGATCTCCGCGTTCGCCGCGACCCTGCCGATCGGAGGTACGGCATGAGCACCCGCCTTCGCGACGCCGGGCAGAACCCCGGCGTGGCCCCGGAGTTCACCGTGGACCCCGCGATGCTCGACGCGATCAGCCCCTCGGGCGACCGTGGCGGCATCGTCCTCGGCTCGGGCCTGAAGGGCGAACCCCTCACCATCTCCGCCCTGCGCTCCACGCCGACGCGCATCGTGCTCGTGGGCGGGCTGTACCTGGCCCGTCAGGTGGCGCTGCGCGCGATGGCGGTCGGTGCGTGGGTGGTGGTGGCCACCGGGCGTCCCGCGGCCTGGCAGGTGCTCTCCCAGGCCGCCGGCAACCGCGACGGACGGCCCTCCCCCCTGGTGCAGATCCGGCGCCTGTCGCCGGTCGAGCTGCCGCGCCCGTCGGAGGACGCGCCGCTGCTGGTGGTCACGGACGGCGGCCCGACCCCGCAGGATCTCTTCCCGCCGCGTTCGCCGTGGCAGACGACCGTCTACGTCCTGCCGTACCTGCACCCGCAGGCCGGCGCGACGGCCAACGCCGCGGACCTCGTGCTGATGCAGCGCCTGCCCGCCGGCCAAGCCGAGCTGGCGGCCCGCATCTGGCGCCTGCCGCCGCAGATGATGCGCCAGCTGACCACGCTGAAGGACGACCAGGTCGTGGCACTGGGCCGCAACCTGTGGCGGCCGCTGCGCCTGGTGACGACACAGAAGGAACAGCAGCTGCTCGGCCCGGTGCGCCGGGGCGACTGAGCCGGTTTCGCTTGTGGTGAAGGCCTCCTCGACGCGTTCGAGGAGGCCTTCGCTGTGTTCAGATCAGGAGCTCGGCAACGGCACCCGGGGCCTCCCGCATCGCGTTGTGGGCGGTGGGGAGGTCATGGACGCGCCAGCCCGGATCGGCTTCGAGCCGGGCGCGGAGTCCGGCGAAGGGCGTGCCGTCTTCCCAGCCGGAGCAGTAGACGAAGTCGCGCCGGGGCACCCGATCGACGACGCCGGTGAGCCGGATCGTCTGCACGAGGGAGGCCAGCGGATGGGGACGGCGGCGGGGATCGCCGCCGTGCGGGGCGCGGAACGGCGGACGGACGGCGTGGCCCGTGTCAGCCGCACCGGCCACGAAGGACTGCCGGTAGGCCTCCGTGGTCAACGACCAGCACGACTCGCCGTCGCGCGGAACATAGGCGTCGAGGTGAACCAGCCGGGAGACGCGGCCGCCCGCACGGTCGGCAGCGGCGGAGATCACCATCCCGCCGTAGCTGTGCCCCACCAACGTCACGTCGGTGATCCGGGCGCGCTCGAGAAGGCTCACGACGTCGCCGGCGTGGGTGTCGAGGTTGGCGCTCGCAACCGTCGCGTCGTCATCGTCGGGCCGCAATCCCGTCAGGGTCAGGGCGTGGACGGTGTGACCGGCACGCTCCAGCAGCGGGATGACCGACTCGAACGTCCAGGAACCGTGCCACGCACCGGGCACGAGGACGAACGTCACCATGGCAAATCTCCTTCTTGGCTCGCGAGGGAGGACCACACCAGGTCATCACCCCCGGGGCGTGGCTCACCACCGATAGGCCGCCCCCTGATGCCCATTCGCCGCCACGAGTCCGCTAGCGGCGGGCCAGCAGGTGCGCGTCGAGGAAACCCCGCTCGGACCGCGGATCGTGGGCGAGGCGGGCGGACTCGGCGAGGCCGGCGTCGGCGAGCAGCTCGGCGAAGCGGTCCACCGGCCAGCTGTAGGCGGGTGCGACCTTGTGGTCGAAGCGGATCGGCTCCGGGGCGTCGGTCGCGAAGAACGAGATCAGCGCCAGGCCGCCCGGGGCCAGGACACGCGTCAGCTCGGCGAGCAGCGCGGGCACTTCCGCCGGCGGGGTGTGGATCAGCGAGTAGTGGGCCACCACGCCGCCGAGGGAGCCGTCGTCGAGAGGCAGGGCTTCCGTGCGGGCCTCGTCGAAGTGCAGGGCCGGGAAGGACTTCCGGGCGTGCTCGACCATGCCCGGGGAAAGGTCGAGACCGCGGGCGGCCAGCCCCCGGTCGGCCAGAAACGCGGTGATGTGCCCGGGACCGCAGCCGATGTCGGCCACGCGCGAGTTGCCCGTCGCGGCGACCAGCTCGGCGAAGGTGCGGACCATGGTCCGCGTGAACGGCATCGTCTCCAACTGCCGGTCGGCGAAGAGCGACGCGTACAGCTCGACGACGCCGTCGTAGGCCGCCCTGGTCTGGTCCTGGTGCTCCGCCGCGTCTCCCACGCGGAGAGAAGCTACAGGTCTTCGGCGGAGCGGACGTTGCGCGTCTGCTCGGCGCGCGCGGCGAGTTCTGCGTCCGGCGGGTAGTCCACGACAGTGAGCGTGAGGCCGTGGGCCGGGGCGACGGCGCTGTCCCGCGTGCCGCTGGCGAGGACCTCGGCGGGCCAGGAGCGGGGGCGGCGGCCGTCGCCGACCATCAGCAGCACGCCGACGAGGCTGCGGACCATGGAGTGGCAGAACGCGTCGGCGGAGACGCGGACTTCCAGCAGGTGCTCATCGAGCCGGGTCCACTCCAGCTGCTGCAGCTCGCGGATCGTGGTGCCACCCTCGCGCTGCTTGCAGTAGGCGGCGAAGTCCTGCAGGCCGAGCATGTCCGCGGCGGCCTCGTTCATCGCATCCGTCGACAGTGGACGGCCCCAGGCGAGGGTGTCGTTGCGGCGCAGTGGATCAACGCCCCACGGCGCGTCTGAGACGCGGTAGCGGTAGTGGCGGCGGATGGCCGAGAAGCGGGCGTCGAAGCCCGCAGGGGCGACTCGGGCGCGGAGCACGCGCACGTCCGCGGGCATCAGCTTGTTCCAGCGGCCCGTCATGCGCGTGAGGTCCGGGATGCCTTGCGCGTCAACCGGCACGCGGCCGGGAGCACCGGGCTCCAGCGGGACGACGTCGACGTGCACGACCTGACCCGTCGCGTGCACCCCGGCATCCGTACGGCCCGCGACGACCACGGACTTGGGCACGGACGCGCCCGGAGGCTGGCGCTGCAGGGCCGCTTCCAACTCGGCCTGCACGGTGCGCCGACCGGGCTGGCGGGCCCAGCCGGAGAAGTCCGTGCCGTCGTAGGACACGTCCAAGCGCAGACGAACGAGCCCGCCCTCCCCAGAGGGAGTGGCGGGCTCGTCCGGTGTCGACTGTGCCGTCAGGACTTCAGTCCTTCTTGGCGTCCGCGTCGTCAGCGGCCTCGTCCGAGTCCGACGTGGCCGAAGCCTCCTCCGAAGCCGCGGCCTCGGTGGTCTCCTCGGCCGGAGCCTCGGCGACGGCTTCTTCCGACGTGGTCTCTTCGACCACGGCAGCCTCGGCCGGCTTCTCGTCCTTCGCGAACTTCGTCTTGCGAGCCCGCTCGGCTTCCGACGTCACGGTCTTCTCCGCGACCAGTTCGATGACGGCCATGGCGGCGTTGTCGCCCTTGCGCGGCATCGTCTTGGTGATGCGGGTGTAACCGCCGGCGCGCTCCGCGAAGTGCGGACCGATCTCGGCGAAGAGCTTGTGCACGACGTCCTTGTCACGCACGACCTTCTGCACCTGGCGACGGTTGTGCAGGTCGCCCCGCTTCGCCTTGGTGATCAGCTTCTCGGCCAGCGGGCGCACCCGGCGGGCCTTCGCCTCGGTCGTGGTGATCTTGCCGTGCTCGAACAGCTGCGAGGCCAGGTTGGCCAGGATCAGCCGCTCGTGCGCGGACGAGCCGCCGAGCCGGGCTCCCTTGGTAGGGGTGGGCATTGGTTCTCCTAGTTCAGCTGCACAGCTCCAGGCCTACGCGGCCTTACAGCTGCTCCGTCTCTGCGTAGTCCTGGCCATCGTCGTGGCCCTCGTCCGAAATCCCGCCGCCGATGCCGGCGACGCTTCCCGACCAGCCCTCACCGTCGTAGCTGGCGGCAGCCGCGGTCGGGTCGAACCCGGGCGGGCTGTCCTTGAGCGCCAGGCCGAGACCGACCAGCTTCAGCTTGACCTCGTCGATCGACTTCGCACCGAAGTTGCGGATGTCGAGCAGGTCCGCCTCGCTGCGCGAGACGAGCTCGCCCACCGTGTGGATGCCTTCGCGCTTGAGGCAGTTGTACGACCGGACGGTGAGGTCCAGGTCCTCGATCGGCATCGCGTAGGCGGCGATGGTGTCCGCTTCCTGCGGCGACGGGCCGATCTCGATGCCCTCGGCGTCGACGTTCAGCTCGCGAGCGAGACCGAACAGCTCCACCAGCGTCTTGCCCGCCGACGCGACCGCGTCGCGCGGCGTGATCGACGGCTTGGTCTCGACGTCCAGGATCAGCTTGTCGAAGTCGGTGCGCTGCTCGACACGAGTGGCCTCGACCTTGTACGTCACCTTCAGCACCGGCGAGTAGATCGAGTCGACCGGGATGCGGCCGATCTCGGCGCCGGCCTGCTTGTTCTGCAGGGCCGGAACGTAACCGCGGCCGCGCTCGACGACGAGCTCGATCTCGAGCTTGCCCTTGCCGTTCAGCGCCGCGATGTGAAGGTCCGGGTTGTGCACGGTGACGCCGGCCGGGGGCACGATGTCGGCAGCCGTGACCTCACCGGGGCCCTGCTTGCGCAGGTACATGGTGACCGGCTCGTCCTCTTCCGAGGACACCACGAGCTCCTTGAGGTTCAGGATGATGTCGGTGACGTCTTCCTTCACCCCGGGAACGGTGGTGAACTCGTGCAGCACGCCGTCGATGCGGATGCTCGTCACGGCCGCGCCCGGAATGGACGACAGCAGCGTGCGCCGCAGCGAGTTGCCGAGCGTGTAGCCGAAGCCGGGCTCCAGCGGTTCGATGGTGAACCGGGAGCGGGTCTCGTTGACCGTCTCTTCGCCGAGAGCCGGCCGCTGGGAAATCAGCATTTTTCCTAATTCCTTTCCAGACGACGCCCGCCATATGACGTCGAAGGGATGGCGCGGCGGCGGCGCACTTCGGGCGCCGCCGCCCGTAACTCAGCCCGGAAGCTGTGTTACTTGGAGTAGAGCTCGACGATCAGCTGTTCCTGAACCGGAACGTCGATCTGCGCACGCTCCGGCAGCTGGTGGACCAGCACGCGGAGGTTGGACTGGACGACCTGCAGCCACGCCGGGATGGGGCGCTCGCCGAAGGACTCCTTCGCCACCACGAAGGGCAGCATCGAGAACGACTTCGGCCGCACGTCGATGATGTCCCACTTGGAGACCTGGAAGGACGGGACGTTGACCTTCACGCCGTTGACCAGGAAGTGGCCGTGGCTCACCAGCTGGCGCGCCTGGCGGCGCGTGCGGGCGATGCCGGCGCGGTAGATCACGTTGTCCAGCCGGGACTCGAGGATCTGCAGCAGGTTCTCACCGGTCTTACCGGGACGCCGGACGGCTTCCTTGTAGTACCGGACGAACTGGCGCTCGAGAACGCCGTAGGTGTAGCGAGCCTTCTGCTTCTCCTGCGACTGCAGGAGGTACTCGGACTCCTTGATGCGCCCGCGGCCGTGCTGGCCCGGCGGGTAGGGGCGACGCTCGAAAGCCTGGTCGCCGCCGATGAGGTCAACCTTGAGGCGACGCGAAATACGCGTCGCGGGGCCGGTGTAACGAGCCATTTCTTCTTACTCCTCCCCGTTCCTCAGACCCGGCGCCGCTTGGGCGGGCGGCAGCCGTTGTGAGGCTGCGGGGTCACGTCCTGGATGGTGCCGACCTCGAGACCGGCGGCCTGCAGCGAGCGGATCGCCGTCTCGCGGCCCGAACCCGGGCCCTTCACGAAGACGTCGACCTTCTTCATGCCGTGCTCGGCAGCCTTGCGGGCGGCGTTCTCGGCGGCCATCTGCGCGGCGAACGGGGTGGACTTGCGCGAGCCCTTGAAGCCCACGTGACCACTTGACGCCCACGCGATCACAGCGCCCGTGGGGTCCGTGATCGAGACGATGGTGTTGTTGAACGTGCTCTTGATGTGCGCGTGACCGTGCGCAACGTTCTTCTTTTCCTTGCGGCGGACCTTCTTGGCCCCCGCCGCAGTACGAGACTTCGGTGGCATGTTCTGAGGGTTCTCCTGTTAGCGCGCGTTCTCTTGGTGAGCGGCAGCCGCTTCGGCCTGTCCGCGCCGGATGATCGACCCGGCGTCGGTGTACAGGTTGCGCAGCGCCATCGGGCGGGCGTAGAGCGCCTTGGGCGAGACACAAGCCGTGCCGCGACGGTTCCCGCCGCCCATCTGCACGACCTTCTTGCCCTTGAGGCTCACTTCTTGCCAGCCTTCTTCTTGCCGGCGACCGTCTTCTTCGGACCCTTGCGGGTGCGGGCGTTGGTCTTGGTCCGCTGACCGCGGACGGGCAGACCACGACGCCAGCGCAGGCCCTGGTAGGTGCCGATCTCGATCTTGCGACGGATGTCGGCGTTCACCTCGCGACGCAGGTCACCCTCGACCTTGAAGTTCTCGTCGATGTAGTCACGAAGCTTGATGAGGTCCTCATCGCTGAGGTCCTTCACACGGGTGTCCGCGTTGAGCTCGGCAGCAGCGATCATCTGCTTCGAGCGCGTACGGCCGATGCCGTAGATGTAAGTCAGCGCGATCTCCAACCGCTTTTCGCGGGGGAGGTCTACGCCAGCGAGTCGTGCCATGGGCGCTATAGCTCCTTCTTCGATTTCGTCTTCAGGTCTTCTCCCCGTCCGGTTCCGGAACCGACTCGCCTGTCGTGCCCGCCGCTTGCGCTGCGGGTGTCCCGGCCCCGGCCTGAAGTCCGGGGGTGCACCGGACCGCTCACGCGGCCCGGCAGGTGCGGGGAGGGTGTGTAGCCGTCAATCCGCTCTGCTGGAGTGCGGTGCTCAGCCCTGACGCTGCTTGTGACGCAGGTTCTCGCAGATCACCATGATCCGACCGTGGCGGCGGATCACCTTGCACTTGTCGCAGATCTTCTTGACGCTCGGCTGGACCTTCACGTCTGTCGACTCTCCTGCTTCTTCTCAGCTCTTCGTGATCACTTGTAGCGGTAGACGATGCGACCACGAGACAAGTCGTAGGGCGAAAGCTCCACGACGACCCTGTCCTCGGGCAGGATGCGGATGTAGTGCTGCCGCATCTTGCCGCTGATGTGGGCAAGAACTTTGTGGCCGTTCTCCAACTCGACGCGGAACATCGCGTTGGGGAGCGGCTCGACCACGCGGCCTTCGACCTCGATGGCCCCGTCTTTCTTAGCCATGTCCTCCGCAATCCCTGAATGCACGCTTGATGCACACAGCGTGATCGGTTTGAGCTTGAGTCCCTTGCTTACTGGGGTGCTGCTCCGGCACACTCCACCCCGACTCCGAGTGTTCGCGAGAGTTCACGAGCGCGCAGGAACCGGCGCGATAAGTACGCCGACTTGTCAGTGTACGCAACTCGTGTCGCGACCCCCAAACGGGGGGTAACTGTGCTACAAGCCGGCGGTCGGGCGCCAGGGTTCCAGTATGCCTGAAAGCGAGCCGACCTGCGAGAATCGCCTGGTCAGGTGAACTTTGCCAGCCGGGTGAGCGGCAGTGTCAGCCCTCGTCAGCCCTCTTCGGGCGCGGTGAGCACCCAGGGACCGTCCTCGGTGATGGCGACGGTGTGCTCCCAGTGCGACGCGCGGGAGCCGTCGGCCGTGACCACGGTCCAGCCGTCCTCGAGCTCCAAGGTCTCCCCGCCGCCCCCGGTGAGCATGGGCTCGATCGCGAGCGCCATGCCGACCTTGAGCCGCGGGCCCTTGCCGGGCTTGCCGACGTTGGGCAGGAACGGGTCCATGTGCATCTGGCGGCCGATGCCGTGGCCGCCGTACTCGAGGATCATCCCGTACTCGACGCCGTTGTCGCGGCCCGCCTTCTCGGCCGCGGTCTGCACGGCGAACGAGATGTCGGTGAGCCGGCCGCCCGCGTGCACGGTCTCGATGCCGGCCCACATGGACTTCTCCGTGGCGGCGGACAGCGCGAGGTCTTTCTCGCTGACGGCGCCGATCGCCAGCGTCACGGCGGAGTCGCCGTGCCAGCCGTCGAGGATGGCGCCGCAGTCGACCGAGATCAGGTCACCGTCGGCCAGCACCTGCCGGCTCGACGGGATGCCGTGGACGATCTGCTCGTTCACCGACGCGCAGATCGACGCGGGGAACCCGTGGTAGCCCTTGAAGGACGGCACGGCCCCCGCGTCGCGGATCGTCTGCTCGGCCAGCTCGTCGAGCTCGGCGGTGCTGACACCCACCTGCGCACGCTCGCGCACGGCGGCCAGCGTCCTCGCGACGACCAGCCCGGCCGCCCGCATCGCCTGCAGCTCGCCCGGCGTCTTGACCTCGATCATGCGCCCACGGCGGAGCACTTGCAGAACACGCAACCCTCCGTGATTCACGTGCGGTCGCGCAGCGCTTTCAGCACGCGGTCCGAGATCTCCTGCACGTCGCCCACGCCGTCGACAGCCACCAGGATGTCGGCGTAGTACTCCAGCAGCGGGGCCGTCTCGGACCAGTAGATCTGCTGCCGGCGGCGGATGACCTCTTCGGTGTCGTCGGCGCGGCCACGGGCCATCAGCCGGGACACGACGACGTCTTCAGGCACCTGAAGCTGGATCACGGACTCGAGCGCGCAGTCGGCTTCCTTCAGCATCTCGCCGAGGACCTCGGCCTGCTTCGTGTTGCGGGGGAAGCCGTCGAGCAGGAAGCCGGCCTTCGCGTCGGGCTCGGCGAGCCGTTCGCGGACCATCTCGTTGGTCACCGAGTCGGGGACGAGCTCACCCGAGTCGAGGTAGCGCTTGGCCTCCTGGCCGAGCGGCGTCTCCTGACCGACGTGCGCGCGGAATAGATCGCCCGTCGAGATGTGCGGAACCCGCAGCTGCTCCGACAGGGCCACCGCCTGCGTACCTTTACCCGCGCCGGGCGGGCCGACGAGAACCACACGCGTCACTTCAAGAACCCTTCGTAGTTGCGCTGCATCAGCTGGCTTTCGATCTGCTTCACGGTGTCGAGGCCGACACCCACCATGATCAGCACAGCCGTGCCACCGAACGGGAAGTTCTGGTTGTTCCCGCTGCCGGTGAGGGACAGGAAGAAGTTCGGGAGGATCGCGATGATGCCCAGGTACAGCGAGCCCGGCAGCGTGATGCGGCCGAGGACGTAGCTCAGGTATTCGGCGGTGGGGCGGCCCGGGCGGATACCCGGGATGAAGCCACCGAACTTCTTCATCTCGTCCGCACGCTCGTCGACGTTGAACGTGATCGTGATGTAGAAGTACGTGAAGAAGATGATCAACGCGAAGTACGCGAGGATGTGCACCCAGCTGCTCTGGTTGACCAGGTAGTTCTGGATGAAGGACTGCCAGCCGGAGTTGCTGTTCGGGTCGCCGATGAGCTGGCTGAGCAGCTGCGGCAAGTACAGCAGCGACGACGCGAAGATGACCGGGATGACACCGGCCTGGTTCACCTTGATCGGCAGGTACGTGGACGTGCCGCCGTACATCCGGCGCCCGATCATGCGCTTGGCGTACTGCACCGGGATCCGGCGCTGCCCTTGCTCCACGAAGATGACGCTCGCGATGATCACCAAACCGAACACGCAGATCATGACCAGGGCGACCGCGCCGCCGTTGCTCATGATGTTGGCGCCCTCGGTGGGGATGCGGGCCGCGATGTTCAGGAAGATCAGGACCGACATGCCGTTGCCGACGCCGCGCTCGGTGATGAGCTCGCCCAGCCACATCATGACGGCGGTGCCCGCGGTCATCGTGCAGACGATCAGGGCCAGCGAGTAGACGCTGTTGTCCGGGATGATCTGCTGCTGGCAGCCCTGGAAGAGGGTGCCGCGGTCGGCCAGCGCGACGACGCCGGTGGCCTGCAGGATCGCCAGGGCGATCGTGAGGTACCGGGTGTACTGCGTGAGCTTGTTCTGGCCGGCCTGGCCTTCCTTCTTCAGCTCCTCGAACCGCGGGATCACCACGGTCAGCAGCTGGATGATGATGCTCGCCGTGATGTACGGCATGATGCCGGTCGAGAACAGCGACAGCTGGAGCAGCGCACCACCGCTGAACAGGTTCAGCAGCTGGTAGACGCCCTGCTGGTCGGCCTGAGAGCTACAGGCCTGCACAGCGGAGAACGAGATCCCCGGGGCCGGGATGGCGGCACCGATCCGGTAGACCGCGACGATGGCTAGCGTGAACAGGATCTTCTTGCGTAGATCCGGCGTCGCGAGAGCCGAGCGGAAGGCGCTGAGCACGCGGGGGACCTCCTCGGCGTCGTCGGCTGTCCTACCGACGATCGGCTTGGCCGGCACGGGGCCGGCGGGAACACAGCTCACTGGCAGGCAAGCCAGGAACGCCTCAGGGCACAGTGGTCCCGAAGCGTGTCGCCGACTCTAACAGCTTCACAGGGCGTGTCCGCAGCGCGTGTGCGTTTTCCGTCTCAGCCTGCCCTCGAAGCCCTGAGACGACGTCGCAGGTTGGACCGTTCGCAGGCGAAATGATCACCTGTTCGGCCCCGGTCGTCGGTAGGTTCCCGGTGGTCGCTACACCGAGGACGTACGGGCACGACGAGGGTTGCTTCGTTGGCGCGCAACGGATCCCGCCTTCGTGCTCGCAGTTGTCCACAACTCGGCTCGCCTGTGGACAGCTCGGGCGCACGGCCGGTTTTGTCAGTGCTCGCCGGTAGAATGGGATCGGGGACGCCCCCCTGGGAGGGCGGGGGTTTGCCTCCGCCGCGGGGGCAGAGGCACGTTGTGGAGCCGCGCTGTGGAAGCGCGCCGCCGGGCCACACAGGCAGAAACGACTCGGGCCCACTCAGCTGTTCGCTGGGTGGGCCCGAGTCGTTTACCGGTGCTTGAGTTGCCTCAGTCGCCTCAGTTGGCGGTGGCGGTGCCACCGGCGGCTTCGAGCTTCTCCTTGGCAGAGCCGGAGAAACCGTCCGCGGTGACGTCCAGCTTCACGCCGTTGAGGTCACCGTTGCCGAGAACCTTCACGAGGCTGCCCTTGCGAACGAGACCCGCCGCGACGAGCTCCTCAACGCCGACCGTGCCACCGTCCGGGAAGACGCGGGCGATGTCGCCCACGTTCACCGGCTGGTACTCGGTGCGGAAGCGGTTCTTGAAGCCACGCAGCTTCGGCAGCCGCATGTGGATGGGCATCTGCCCACCCTCGAAGCCGGCGGGCACGTTCTTGCGGGCCTTGGTGCCCTTCGTGCCGCGACCGGCCGTCTTGCCCTTCGAACCTTCACCACGGCCGACGCGCATCTTCTCGCGCTTCGAGCCCGGAGCCGGGCGCAGGTGGTGGATCTTGATGGCCGTCATGCCTGGACCTCCTCGACCTCCACCAGGTGGCGGACGGTGAGAATCAGGCCGCGCACCTGGGGGGTGTCTTCACGCACGACGCTCTGGCGGATCTTGCGCAGCCCGAGGGTGCGCAGCGACTCGCGGTGAGCATGCTTCGTGCCGATCTTGCTCTTGATCTGGGTGACCTTCAGCTGAGCCATGTCAGACCCCCTGGCCCGCGCGCTGGCGCAGCATCCGGGCCGGAGCGACGTCCTCGAGCGGGAGACCGCGGCGGGCCGCGACCTCTTCGGGACGCTGCAGACCCTTCAGGGCCGCCACGGTCGCGTGCACGATGTTGATCGCGTTGTCGGAGCCGAGCGACTTCGACAGCACGTCGTGGACACCGGCGCACTCCAGCACCGCGCGCACCGGGCCACCGGCGATGACACCGGTACCGGCCGAAGCCGGACGCAGCAGCACGACACCGGCGGCTTCCTCACCCTGGATCGGGTGGGGAATGGTGCCGCCGACGCGAGGCACGCGGAAGAAGTTCTTCTTCGCTTCCTCGACGCCCTTGGCGATGGCCGCGGGAACTTCCTTCGCCTTGCCGTAGCCGACGCCGACCTGGCCGTCACCGTCGCCGACGACGACGAGAGCGGTGAAGCTGAAGCGACGACCACCCTTGACGACCTTGGCGACGCGGTTGATCGTCACGACCTTCTCGAGGTGCGGGGTCTTATCCTGGCCGGCCCCGCCACGGCCGCTGTCGCGCCGGTCCCGGCCGCCACCGCGGCGATCATTGCGGTCGTTGCCGCCCTGACCGCCCGGTCCGCCCTGGCCGCCGCCGAATTGCCGCGTACGTCCCGGCATCAGGCTTTCCTTCCATTGACGAGCATCTGCATCAGAACTCCAACCCCGCCTCACGGGCGGCGTCGGCGAGCGCGGCGATGCGGCCGTGGTAGGCGTTGCCGCCACGGTCGAACACCACAGCCGAGATCCCGGCCGCCTTGGCGCGCGCGGCGACGAGCTCGCCGACCTTCGCGGCCTTGGCCTTCTTGTCGCCGTCGGTCGCCCGGACGTCCGCCTCGAGGGTGGACGCCGACGCCAGGGTGTGGCCGGCGAGGTCGTCGATCAGCTGCACGGCGATGTGCCGCGAGGACCGCTTGACGACCAGGCGCGGACGAACCGGCGTGCCACTGACCTTCTTGCGCAGGCGGAAGTGCCGACGGGTCTTCGCGACGCGGCGGCGGGTCGAGATGTCCTTGCCGACCGGCTTGCGCTTCGTGGTAGTCGTGTCGCTCATGATCACTTACCCGTCTTTCCGACCTTGCGGCGGATCTTCTCACCCTCGTAGCGCAGGCCCTTGCCCTTGTACGGGTCGGGACGGCGCAACTTGCGGATGACCGCGGCGATCTGGCCGACCTTCTGCTTGTCGATGCCGGACACCGAGAACCGGGTGGGCGTCTCCACCTTGAAGGTGATGCCCTCCGGCGCCTCGATCTTCACCGGGTGGCTGTAGCCGAGGGCGAACTCGAGGTCCGAACCCTTGGCCTGCACACGGTAACCAACGCCGTGGATTTCCATCTTCTTCTCGTAGCCGGCGGTGACGCCGACGACGAGGTTGTTCACCAGCGTGCGGGTGAGACCGTGCAGCGCCTTGGAGGTGCGCTCGTCGTCCGGGCGCTTCACCTGCAGGGTGCCGTCTTCACCGCGCTCGACGGTGATGGGCTCCGCGAGGGTGTGCTCGAGGGTGCCCTTGGGCCCCTTGACCTGAATGTGCTGACCGTTGATGGTCACGTCGACCCCGGAGGGGACGGCGACCGGCAGCTTTCCGATGCGTGACATGTCTGTGCCCCCTTCCTTACCAGACGTAGGCGAGGACTTCGCCGCCCACGTTGTTGCGCTTGGCCTGACGGTCGGTCTGCAGGCCACCGGACGTCGAGATGATCGCGACGCCGAGGCCACCCAGCACGGACGGCAGTTCGGTCGATTTTGCGTACACCCGCAGACCCGGCTTGGACACGCGCCGGAGGCCGGCGATGCTGCGCTCGCGGTTGGGGCCGTACTTCAGCTCCACGATGAGGTTCTTGTGCTTCTCGCCCGGCTCGTCGCGGTAGCCCGCGATGTAGCCCTCGCGCTTGAGGATCTCGGCGATGTTCGCCTTGATCTTCGAGTGGGGAAGCACGACCTCGTCGTGGTACGCCGAGTTCGCGTTACGCAGACGAGTCAAGAAGTCTGCGATGGGGTCGGTCATCGTCATGGTGACCTGTCAACCTTTCTCGCCTGGTTCCCCGCCCTCTCGGGCGGGGCCTGTGGCGAACTGGGAAATAGTTTCGAGCCTCTTACCAGCTGGACTTGCGGACGCCGGGCAGCTCGCCCGCGTGCGCCATCTCCCGGAGACAGATCCGGCAGAGCCCGAACTTGCGGTACACCGAGTGCGGCCGACCACAACGGTTGCAACGGGTGTAACCCCGCACGGCGAACTTCGGCTTCTTGGCGGCCTTGTGGACCAGAGCTTTCTTGGCCATCGGCTCAGTTCTCCTTGAACGGGAAGCCGAGCTTGCGCAGCAGCGCCCGGCCCTCGTCGTCGGTGGTGGCGGTGGTGACGACCGTGACATCCATGCCGCGCGGACGGTCGATGGCGTCGGGGTCGATCTCGTGGAACATCGACTGCTCGTTGAGACCGAACGTGTAGTTGCCGTTGCCGTCGAACTGCTTGCCGGACAGACCGCGGAAGTCGCGGATACGGGGCAGCGCGATGGTGAGCAGCCGGTCGAGGAACTCCCACATCCGGTCGCCGCGCAGCGTCACGCGCGCACCGATCGGCTGGCCTTCACGCAGCTTGAACTGCGCGATGGACTTGCGGGCCTTCCGGACTTCCGGCTTCTGGCCGGTGATCAGCGACAGGTCGCGGACAGCACCCTCGATGAGCTTGCTGTCGCGGGCCGCGTCACCCACACCCATGTTCACGACGACCTTCACGACGCCGGGAATCTGGTGCACGTTGGGGATGGAGAACTCCTTCTGGAGTTCGCCCTTGATCTCTTCGCGGTACCGGGTCTTCAGACGCGGCACCATCTTCTCTGCGGTGGTCATGTCAGATGTCCTTGCCGTTCCGGCGCGAGACCCGGACCTTCTTGCCGTCCTCGCCGATGCGGTAGCCCACGCGGGTCGGCTTGCCGTCCGAGTCCACGACCATCACGTTCGACACGTGGATGGGCGCTTCCTGGGTCACGATGCCACCGGACTGCGCACCACGCTGGGTCTGGGTGATCCGGGTGTGCTTCTTGATCCGGTTCACGCCCTCGACCAGCACGCGATCGCGCTCCGGGTAGGCCTGGATGACCTTGCCCTTGGCGCCCTTGTCCTTGCCGGCGATGACGACGACCGTGTCGCCCTTCTTCACCTTCATGGCTTACAACACCTCCGGCGCGAGCGAAATGATCTTCATGAACTTTCGGTCGCGCAGCTCGCGGCCCACCGGGCCGAAGATGCGGGTGCCGCGAGGCTCGTTGTCGTTCTTGATGAGCACGGCGGCGTTCTCGTCGAAGCGGATGTAGGAACCGTCCGGACGACGACGCTCCTTCACCGTGCGGACGATGACCGCCTTGACGACATCGCCCTTCTTCACCCCGGCAGCCGGGATGGCGTCCTTCACGGTGGCGACGATGATGTCACCGATGCCCGCGTAGCGCCGCCCGGAGCCACCGAGAACACGGATGCAAAGGATCTCCTTAGCACCGGTGTTGTCGGCAACCCGAAGCCGCGACTCCTGCTGGATCACGTCAACTCCTGTATGTCGCGCTGGTTCTCGCTCGCGCGAGCCTTGCGGAACCAAGGACTCCGAAGAGCCCTGCTTACTTGGCCTTCTCCACGACCTGCACGAGGCGCCAGCGCTTCGTCGCCGACAGCGGCCGGGTCTCCATCAGGGTGACCCGGTCGCCCACGCCCGCCTCGTTGTTCTCGTCGTGCACCTTGACCTTGGTGGTGCTGCGCAGAACCTTCGAGTAGCGCGGGTGCTTCTTGCGGTCCTCGAGCTCGACCACGATCGTCTTGTCCATCTTGTCCGAGACGACGTAGCCCTCGCGCACCTTGCGGTAGTTACGCGCGAGCTTCTCGGTGGTGGGCTCGCTCATGCGGCACCTTCACTCTCGCTGTCGGGGGCCACGGACAGGCCGAGCTCACGCTCGCGCATGACCGTGTAGATCCGCGCGATGTCCGTGCGGACGGTGCGCAGCCGACGGTTGTTGTCCAGCTGCCCGGTCGCCATCTGGAAGCGGAGGTTGAAGAGCTCCTCCTTGTATTCCTTCAGACGCAGCACGAGCTCTTCCGCGGTGAGCTCACGAAGCTCCGAAGCCTGGGCGGCGCCGTTGGCCATCAGAACTCACCACCTTCACGGGTCACGATGCGGCACTTCATGGGCAGCTTGTGGATCGCGCGACGGAGCGCCTCGCGGGCGGTCTCCTCGTTCGGGAACGAGATCTCGAACATCACGCGACCCGGCTTCACGTTGGCGATCCACCACTCGGGCGAACCCTTACCGGAACCCATGCGGGTTTCAGCCGGCTTCTTGGTCAGCGGGCGGTCCGGGTAGATGGTCGTCCACACCTTGCCGCCACGCTTGATGTGACGGGTCATGGCGATACGAGCGGACTCGATCTGCCGGTTCGTCACGTAGCTGTGCTCAAGCGCCTGGATGCCGTACTCGCCGAAGCTGACCTTCGTACCGCCCTTGGCGGCGCCGTGGCGCTTCGGGGAGTGCTGCTTCCGGTGCTTGACCCTGCGCGGGATGAGCACGTCTCAGCCCTCCGTCTTTTCTGCGGTCTCGGCAGCCGGGGCCGCCTCGGTCGCCACGGGTGCCGCGTCTTCGTTCTTCGCGGCGGCAGCAGCGCGACCGGCTTCGGTCGAGGTCGCCGTCGTGCCCGAGGCGCCGGAGCGGCGCGGGCGGGACGGACGGTCACCGCGGTCGCGGCGCGGGGCCCGCTCGGCGGCCGCGGCGGCGTCGCGCGCCTCGCGGGCCTTGAGGCCACCCACCAGCTCGCCCTTGTAGATCCACACCTTCACGCCGATGCGACCGAACGTCGTCTTGGCCTCGAAGAAGCCGTAGTCGATGTCGGCACGCAGCGTGTGCAGCGGAACCCGGCCGTCGCGGTAGTGCTCGGAGCGGGACATCTCGGCACCGCCGAGACGACCGCCGCACTGCACGCGAATGCCCTTGACCTGCGGCGAACGCATGGAGGTCTGGATCGCCTTGCGCATCGCACGGCGGAACGCCACGCGGTTGCTCAGCTGCTCCGCGACACCCTGCGCAACGAGCTGGGCGTCGGACTCGGGGTTCTTGACCTCGAGGATGTTGAGCTGGACCTGCTTGGCGGTCAGCTTCTCCAGCGCGCCACGGATCCGGTCGGCCTCCGCACCACGACGGCCGATGACGATGCCCGGCCGGGCGGTGTGGATGTCGACGCGAACGCGGTCACGGGTGCGCTCGATCTCGACCTTGGAGATGCCGGCGCGCTCCATGCCCGTGGACAGCAGCTTGCGGATCTTCACGTCCTCGGCCACGTACTCCGAGTACTGCTTGTCGGCGTACCAGCGCGACTTCCAGTCCGTGGTGATACCCAGGCGGAAGCCGTGCGGGTTGATCTTCTGGCCCACTACCGGCCACCTGCCTTCTTCTTGCTCTGCGCCTTCTTCACGTCGGCCTTCGGACGCGACTCCACCTCGACGGTGATGTGGCTGGTCCGCTTGCGGATCCGGTACGCGCGGCCCTGGGCCCGCGGGCGGATGCGCTTGAGGGTCGGGCCCTCGTCGGCGTACGCGTTCTTGACCCAGAGCGTCTCCGGGTCGAGCTGAAGGTTGTTCTCGGCGTTGGCCACGGCACTGGCGAGCACCTTCGCGACCGGCTCGCTGGCCGCCTGGGGGGCGAACCGGAGCACGGCCAAGGCGTCGGCGGCGCTACGTCCCTTGATGAGCTCGATCACCCGGCGCACCTTGGTCGGCGAGTCCCGGACGAAGCGAGCCCGCGCGTAAGCCGTAGGCAGAGCCTCGACCGTCGCGTCGTTCTGGGCGTTCATCGCTACTTCCCTTGTCTTGTTTCGTGCCCGCTCAGCGGCGGCGCGACTTGCGGTCGTCCTTGATGTGACCCTTGAAGGTCCGCGTCGGGGCGAACTCGCCCAGCTTGTGACCCACCATGGCCTCGGTGACGAACACCGGGACGTGCTTGCGGCCGTCGTGCACGGCGATCGTGTGACCCAGGAAATCCGGGATGATCGTCGAGCGACGCGACCAGGTCTTGATCACGGTCTTCTTGTTGGCCTCGTTGAGCGCGTCCACCTTCTTGAGCAGGTGGTCGTCCACGAAGGGCCCCTTCTTAAGGCTGCGTGGCATGTTCTTCTACCTCCCTGCTCAGCGCTTGTTCTTGCCGGTACGGCGGCGGCGGACGATCATCGCGTCACTTGCCTTGCGGCGACGCGTGCGGCCCTCGGGCTTACCGTTCGGGTTCACCGGGTGGCGACCACCGGAGGTCTTACCCTCACCACCACCGTGCGGGTGGTCGACCGGGTTCATGACGACACCACGGACGGTGGGGCGCTTGCCGCGCCAGCGGTTACGACCCGCCTTGCCCCAGTTGATGTTCGCGTGCTCGGAGTTGCCCACCTCGCCGACGGTCGCGCGGTTGCGCACGTCGACGTTGCGGATCTCACCCGAGGGCAGCCGGAGCTGGGCGTAAGGCCCGTCCTTGGCCACCAGCTGCACCTTGGCGCCGGCGGAGCGCGCCATCTTCGCGCCGCCACCGGGGCGGAGCTCGATCGCGTGGACCACGGTGCCGACCGGGATGTTGCGCAGCGGCAGGTTGTTGCCCGGCTTGATGTCGGCGCGAGGGCCGTTCTCGACGGTGTCGCCCTGCTTCAGCTTGTCCGGCGCGATGATGTAGCGCTTCTCGCCGTCGGCGTAGTGCAGGAGCGCGATGCGCGCGGTGCGGTTGGGGTCGTACTCGATGTGCGCGACCTTGGCCGGCACGCCGTCCTTGTCGTTACGACGGAAGTCGATGACGCGGTAGGCGCGCTTGTGGCCACCACCCTTGTGACGGGTGGTGATCTTGCCCGACGAGTTGCGACCGCCCGAACCGCTCAGCGGACGCAGCAGCGACTTCTCCGGCGTGGACCGGGTGATCTCGGCGAAGTCCGAGACGCTCGAACCGCGACGACCCGGGGTCGTCGGCTTGTACTTGCGGATGCCCATTGTCAGCTCAGTCCTTTACGCGGTGGGTCCGCCGAAGATCTCGATCGCCTTGCTCTCAGGCGAAAGAGTCACGATGGCGCGCTTGGTGTCCTTGCGCTTGCCGAAGCCTGCGCGAGTCCGCTTCCGCTTGCCCTGACGGTTGGCCGTGTTGACGCTGACCACCTTGACACCGAACACCTTCTCGACCGCGATCTTGATCTGGGTCTTGTTGGCGTCCGGGCGGACGATGAACGTGTACTTGTGGTCCTCGAGCAGCCCGTAGGACTTCTCGGAGATGACCGGCGCGAGCAGGATGTCGCGGTGGTCCGGAATGGCGACCGAGCTCACTTCTCGTCACTCCCTTCCGAAACTTCGCCCGACCGAGCGGAGGCCTTGACGGCCTTGCCACTGGCGGGGCCTGCGACGAACGCGTCGTACGCGGCCTTGGTGAACACGACGTCGTCGTTGACCAGCACGTCGTAGGTGTTGAGCTGGTCCGCCCAGAGGATGTGGATCTCGGGGAGGTTCCGCAGGGAGACCCAGCTGAGCTCGTCGGCCCGGTGCAGCACCACGAGCACGCGCTTCGCCTGCGTCACGGCGGCGATCGCGGTCTTGGCGGCCTTGGTCGACGGCTTCTCGCCGGTGACCAGTTCGGTCACGACGTGCAGCTGGCCGGCGCGAGCCCGGTCGGAGAGGGCGCCACGCAGAGCGGCGGCCTTCATCTTCTTCGGGGTGCGCTGCGTGTAGTCACGCGGCGTGGGGCCGTGGACGACGCCACCGCCGGCGAACTGCGGCGCGCGGGTCGAACCCTGGCGGGCACGACCGGTGCCCTTCTGCCGGTACGGCTTCTTGCCGCCACCGGAGACCTCACCACGGGTCTTCGTGTCGTGCGTGCCCTGGCGCGCGGCGGCCAGCTGGCCGATCACGACCTGGTGCATCAGCGCGATGTTGGCCTGCACGTCGAAGATCTCCGCGGGGAGGTCGACCGTGCCGTCGGCTTTACCGGCCGGGGTCTTCAGCTCGACGCTTGTCATTCGGAGTTACCACCCTTCGCGGCGCTGCGCACGAACAGCAGGCCGCCCTTGGGACCGGGCACCGCGCCCTTGATCAGCAGCAGGCCGTCTTCGGCACGCACCGCGTGCACGGTCAGACCCTGCGTGGTGACCCGGTCGGAGCCCATCCGGCCCGCCATGCGCAGGCCCTTGAAGACGCGGCCGGGGGTGGCACAGCCACCGATGGAACCCGGCTTGCGGTGCACGGCCTGGGCACCGTGGCTCGCGCCCTGGCCCTTGAAGCCGTGGCGCTTCATGACACCGGCGTAGCCCTTGCCCTTGCTGGTACCCGTCACGTCGACCTCGACGCCGGCGGCGAACACCTCGGCGGTGATCTCCTGACCGACCTCGTAGGTGTCCGCGTCGGTGGTACGCAGCTCGGCGAGGAAGCGCCGCGGGGTCACGCCCGCCTTGTCGAAGTGGCCGGTGCGCGGCTTGTTCACCCGGCGCGGGTCGACCGCACCGAAAGCCAGCTGCACGGCCGCATAGCCGTCCTTGTCCTGGGTCCGAACCTGGGTGACCACGTTCGGACCGGCCTTCACGACGGTGACCGGGACAACCCGGTTCTGCTCGTCGAAGACCTGGGTCATGCCGAGCTTGGTGCCCAGGATGCCCTTCATCTGCCTGTCAGACATGAGTCTCTTACTCTCCGCCGCTCGCCAGCCGCTACTGGATGTTGACGTCGACGCTCGCCGGCAGGTCGATGCGCATGAGCGCGTCGACCGTCTTCGGCGTCGGGTCGAGGATGTCGATCAGACGCTTGTGCGTGCGCATCTCGAAGTGCTCGCGCGAGTCCTTGTACTTGTGCGGCGAGCGGATGACGCAGTAAACGTTCTTCTCGGTGGGCAGCGGCACCGGCCCGACAACACGGGCGCCGGTGCGCGTGACCGTCTCCACGATCTTGCGCGCCGAGGTGTCGATCGCCTCGTGGTCGTAGGCCTTGAGCCGGATGCGGATCTTCTGTCCCGCCATGGTGGCTGCTCGTTCCTTCGTCGTCTCGTGCCGCTTTGTCTCGTCAACCCGGGCCTGAGCCCCGGTTTCAGCAGTTCAACGGCCCTGTCCCCGGTCCACGCGGTCGGGCGTGTCGCGCCCGACGCACAGACGGATCCCGTGGGATCGTCCTGCCTGGTCTTCCTCAACGTGAGGAGGCCGCGAGCCCGCCGCGCCGCATCAACTGCAAGCACCGCCGACCACTTGGCCTTTGCCCGCTAGCCGCACCCCGAAGGAAGAGCTGGACGGACCGTGGCCACTCGTACAGGGGCGGCCGGAACCCCGTGAGTCAATCGAACAACTCGAGGATTCGGCCGCCCCGGGACGAGCAACCTGAATAGTGTCGCACACGTGAGTTGACGCCCTTGACCGGGGGGTGTAGTAGCCCGGTCAAGGGCGTCGACATCACTTGATGATCTTGGTGACCTGACCCGCACCCACGGTGCGGCCGCCCTCGCGAATCGCGAAGCGCAGGTTCACGTCCATGGCGACGGGCTGGATCAGCGCCACCGAGATGTCGGTGTTGTCGCCCGGCATGACCATCTCGGTGCCCTCGGGGAGGGTCACGACGCCGGTCACGTCGGTGGTGCGGAAGTAGAACTGCGGGCGGTAGTTGTTGAAGAACGGGGTGTGACGACCACCCTCGTCCTTCGACAGGATGTAGACCCGGCCCTCGAAGTCGGTGTGCGGGGTGGTGGTACCCGGCTTCACGACGACCTGGCCGCGCTCGACGTCCTCGCGCTTGATACCGCGGACGAGGAGGCCGACGTTGTCGCCCGCCTGGCCCTGGTCCAGCAGCTTGCGGAACATCTCGACACCGGTGACAGTCGTCTTGGTCGACTTCTCCTTGATGCCGACGATCTCGACCTCTTCGTTCACGTTGACCACGCCACGCTCGACGCGGCCGGTCACGACAGTGCCGCGACCGGTGATCGTGAAGACGTCCTCGATCGGCATGAGGAACGGCTTGTCGAGCTCGCGCACCGGGTCCGGCACGTTGTCGTCGACAGCGGTCATGAGCTCGAGGACAGCCTCGGCCCACTTCTCGTCACCCTCGAGAGCCTTCAGGCCCGACACGCGCACGACCGGCGCGTCGTCGCCCGGGAACTCCTGCGAGGACAGCAGCTCGCGGACCTCCAGCTCGACGAGCTCGAGGATTTCCTCGTCGTCGACCATGTCGGCCTTGTTCAGCGCGACCACGATGTAGGGCACGCCGACCTGGCGGGCGAGCAGCACGTGCTCGCGGGTCTGCGGCATCGGGCCGTCGGTGGCGGCCACGACCAGGATCGCGCCGTCCATCTGGGCGGCACCGGTGATCATGTTCTTGATGTAGTCCGCGTGACCGGGGGCGTCGACGTGCGCGTAGTGACGCTTCTCGGTCTGGTACTCGACGTGCGAGATGTTGATCGTAATACCGCGCTGGCGCTCTTCGGGCGCGTTGTCGATCTGGTCGAACGCACGCGACTCGTTGAGCTCCGGGTACTTGTCGTGCAGAACCTTGGTGATCGCCGCGGTCAGCGTGGTCTTGCCGTGGTCGACGTGACCGATGGTCCCGATGTTGACGTGCGGCTTGCTCCGCTCGAACTTCGCCTTCGCCACTGGAATGTCCTCCTGGACTGATTTCGCTTTGTGCTCACCGGCCGGCGTGGCTGCCAACCGCTGATTGTTTCTCGTCTTTGCTGCGGACGTTCAGGAGTGTTCCTTATGCCCGCGAGCGCGGGGGAACTACTCCCCCGTCGCCTTCGCGATGATTTCCTTCGCGACGTTCGCGGGAACCTCGGCGTAGGAGTCGAACACCATGGAGTAGTTCGCGCGACCCTGGGTGCGAGACCGCAGGTCGCCCACGTAACCGAACATCTCCGACAGCGGTACCACTGCCTTGACGACACGGGTACCGGCGCGCTCCTCCATGGCCTGGATCTGGCCACGGCGGGAGTTGAGGTCACCGATCACGTCACCCATGTAGTCCTCGGGAGTCGTGACCTCGACGGCCATCATCGGCTCGAGGATGACCGGGCCGGCCTTCTTCGCGGCTTCCTTCATCGCCATGGAACCGGCGATCTTGAACGCCATCTCCGAAGAGTCGACCTCGTGGTACGCGCCGTCCAACAAGGTGAACTTCAACCCGACGAGCGGGTAGCCGGCCAGCACGCCGTACTGCATGGCGTCCTGCCCGCCCGCGTCGACCGACGGGATGTACTCCCGCGGCACGCGGCCGCCGGAGACCTTGTTGTCGAACTCGTAGAGTGCACCGTCGGTCGTCTCGAGCGGCTCCAGCTTCACGATGACCTTCGCGAACTGGCCGGAACCACCGGTCTGCTTCTTGTGCACGTAGTCGAGCTTGTCGACCGTCTTCTTGATCGTCTCGCGGTAGGCGACCTGCGGCTTACCGATGTTCGCCTCGACCTTGTAGTCGGACTTCATGCGGTTCACCAGCACCTCGAGGTGCAGCTCGCCCATGCCCGCGATGATCGTCTGGCCCGTGTCCTCGTCGAGCTGGACCTGGAAGGTGGGGTCTTCCTCGGCCAGCTTCTGGATCGCGAGCGACAGCTTCTCCTGGTCGGCCTTCGTCTTCGGCTCGATGGCCACGCGGATAACGGGATCCGGGAAGGTCATCGACTCGAGCACGACCGGGCTCTGCGGGTCGGCCAGCGTGTCACCGGTCGTGGTGTCCTTCAGGCCGATGACCGCGTAGATGTGGCCGGCCTGGGCCTCCTCGACCGGGTTCTCCTTGTTGGAGTGCATCTGGAAGAGCTTGCCGATGCGCTCCTTGCGCTCCTTGGTCGCGTTGACGACCTGGGTGCCCGCGGAGACCTTGCCCGAGTAGACCCGGATGTAGGTCAGCTTGCCGAAGAACGGGTGCGCGGCGATCTTGAAGGCGAGGGCCGCGAACGGCTCGTCGACCGACGGCTTGCGCAGGACCGGGGTCTCGCCGTCCGGCAGCGTGCCCTCGACGGCCGGCACGTCCAGCGGGGACGGCAGGTAGTCGATGACCGCGTCCAGCATCGGCTGCACGCCCTTGTTCTTGAAGGCGGAGCCGGTGAGCACCGGGTACGCCTCGCGCGCGACGGTGAGCTTGCGGATGCCGGCCTTGATCTCGGCTTCCGTGAGCTGCTCGCCCTCGAGGAACTTCTCCATCATGGCGTCGTCGGTCTCGGCGACGGCCTCGACGAGCTTCTCGCGGTACTCCGCAGCGCGGTCGGCCAGCTCGGCCGGGATCTCCTCGACCGAGTAGTCCTCGCCCTTGCTCACCTCGCCACGCCAGGTCAGCGCCTTCATGCGGACCAGGTCGACGACACCCTCGAAGTCGTTCTCGGCGCCGATCGGCAGCTGGATGACCAGCGGCCGGGCACCGAGGCGCTCCTCGATGGTGCGCACGGTGAAGTAGAAGTCGGCACCCAGCTTGTCCATCTTGTTGACGAAGCAGATGCGCGGAACTTCGTACTTGTCCGCCTGCCGCCAGACCTGCTCGGACTGCGGCTCGACACCTTCCTTGCCGTCGAAGACGGCCACGGCGCCGTCGAGCACGCGGAGCGAGCGCTCCACCTCGACGGTGAAGTCGACGTGCCCGGGGGTGTCGATGATGTTGATCTGGTGATCGGCCCAGAACGTGGTGGTGGCAGCCGAGGTGATGGTGATACCCCGCTTCTGCTCCTCCTCCATCCAGTCCATGGTGGCGGCGCCGTCGTGGACTTCACCGATCTTGTAGTTGATCCCGGTGTAGAACAGGATCCGCTCGGTGGTGGTGGTCTTACCGGCGTCGATGTGCGCCATGATCCCGATGTTGCGGACCTTGTTCAGGTCGGTCAGCACTTCACGTGCCACGAGAGTGTTCCCCTGTCTCGAACGTGGGGCCCGGCATGGCTTGGATCGGCAGCCGGGCGGTCATCACCAGCGGTAGTGCGCGAAGGCCTTGTTGGACTCGGCCATCTTGTGCGTGTCTTCACGGCGCTTGACGCTGGCGCCAAGACCGTTGCTCGCGTCGAGCAGCTCGTTCTGCAGCCGCTCGATCATGGTCTTCTCGCGGCGAGCCTGCGAGAAGGAGACCAGCCAACGCAGCGCCAGCGTGGTGGAGCGGTTGGGCTTGACTTCGATCGGCACCTGGTAGGTGGCGCCACCGACCCGGCGGCTCTTCACCTCGATGGTGGGCTTCACGTTGTCGAGCGCGCGCTTCAGCGTGACGACCGGGTCGGTGCCGGTCTTCTCGCGAGCGCCTTCCAGCGCGCCGTACACGATGCGCTCGGCCAGCGACCGCTTCCCGTCCTTCAGCACCTTGTTCACCAGCTGGGTGACCAGCGGGGAGGCGTAGACCGGGTCGGAGATCAGCGGCCGCTTCGGGGCCGGACCCTTGCGGGGCATTAGCTCTTCTCCTTCTTCGCGCCGTAGCGGCTGCGCGCCTGCTTGCGGTTCTTCACACCCTGGGTGTCGAGCGAACCGCGGATGATCTTGTAGCGAACGCCCGGCAGGTCCTTCACCCGACCACCGCGCACGAGCACCATCGAGTGCTCCTGCAGGTTGTGGCCCTCACCGGGGATGTACGCCGTGACCTCGATGCCGCTCGTCAGCTTCACACGCGCAACCTTGCGCAGCGCCGAGTTCGGCTTCTTCGGGGTCGTGGTGTACACGCGGGTGCACACGCCACGACGCTGCGGGCTCCCCTTGAGGGCCGCGGTCTTCTGCTTGGCAGCCTTGTCCTGGCGGCCCTTGCGGACCAGCTGCTGGATCGTGGGCAATGGACCAGCTTTCTGTCGCGTTCTTGCTGCTTCTTCGTGTCTTCACCGGCCCCCGCGGTCGGGCGTGTCGGCCCGCGTCACGGTCTCTCGACCGGTACTTTCCCGAAGGGGTTTTCCGTCGGAACCCCACGTGGACGAGGCCGGTGAACCGGGTGCGCGAGCACCCCGCTCATGCCGTACGGCACGCGGAGCGGCCCGACGCCTGCCGGGCACGGTCTCCAAAGATACCCGGCCACTTGACGACCGGTCCGGGCGGGGGGTCCGAACTGACGGTGACCGCCCATCGTAACCCCAGATGAGGGCTCTGCGGCCAGAGCCGCGCGGAAGACCCATCATCCACAACGTGACAGACGTCCCCCCTATTCCTCGGCTATTCCTCGTCCGGCTTCGCGTGGTCGGGCCGCCCCGGGTGGGGGTCGCGCGACAAATCGATCAGCGGGTGAACGCCGGCCCCCTCAGGCGCGGCGTGGCTCCCCTTAGTGTCCTTCTGCCCCTCTTCAGGCCGGTCGGCGGTGCCGTTGCCGTCCATCACGCACTCCTCAAGTCGGTTTCCCTGCGGCTCGCACGCTACCCATTTCCACGAACGGGTGACACACGGGGACCGAACGTCGCTTTCCGGAGGTGATCGACTTGCCGGTTAACCAGTGGACGAACAGGTCACGATGATTCGGTGACCGCGAACTGGACCATCACGCGAATCTCCGTCGACGACTTCGACGCGCGCGCGATCCTGCGCGAATACCTCACGGACGTCGCGAGCCGCTACTGGGGCCGCCCGGCCACCGACGCCGAGGTCGACCAGGCGCTGGCCGAGGCGCCCAGCGACGACCTCGTGGCCCCGACCGGCGCGTTCCTCGTCGCCCGCCTGCCGAACGGCACCGTGACCGGCTGTGCCGGCACCCGCGTGGTGCGGCCGGGGCTGAACGAACTCACGAAGGTGTACGTGCGCCCGGCCCACCGCGGCCGGGGCGGCGGCGCGCGCCTCGTCGCGGCGGCCGAGGAGGCGGCACGGGCGCTGGGCGCCGAGGTGCTGCGGCTCGACACCCGCCACGACCTCGTCGAGGCGCGGGCGCTGTACGCGCGGGTGGGCTACGTCGAGGTCGAGCCGTTCAACGACGACAAGTACGCGGAGCACTGGTTCTCGAAGTCGCTGGGGTGAAACGGTTCCGCTCCGTCCACACTGGATCTTGTTCATCCACAACGGACCACTACGGGCAGCCGGGCACAAGGACGACGCCGTCGTCCCTTTTGGGAAAACATTCACGACTCCGCAGCGCGAACGCGACAGAAGCGGCATAATCCGCACGTCCGCACACCCGTCGTGCACGTGAGGGGGCCGCCGTGTCGGCTGAGATGGATCGTCTCGTCGCCGAGTTCGAGAAGTTCCAGAGCAAGATCAAACAGGCCGAGGCGAGCTTCGCCAAAGTCGGCGACATGCAGGACGAGGTGACCGCCCTCGAGGCCACCGCCATGTCGCCCGACCGCGCCATCACGGTCGTCGCGGGCGCCGGCGGCTCGGTGAAGGACATCCGGCTCACCGCCGACGCCCTCAAGCAACAGCCCCAGCAGCTGGCGTCGGCCATCCTGGCGACGCTGCACCGCGCCGTCGCCGACGCCACGCTGAAGCAGGCCGGCATCGTCGACGCGCACGTGGGCGCCGCCTTCGGCCTCGACGTGTCCGGCCAGGTCCTCGAAGCCCAGGCCGAAGCCATGGGAACCACGGCCGAAGATCTGAAGTCCAAAGCCGCGGAGGCGCAGCCGGCCCCGCGCCGGCTCACGGACGAAGACCTCGAACACGGCGACATCCTGCGCCGCGACGAGCCCCCGGCCGCGGCCCCGCCGCCTCCCCCGGTCCGCCCCGCCGAAGACGGCGTCCGGCGCCTGTGGGACCACGAGGAGGACCGATGAGCCACGACGTAGACCCCCAGATCCTGAAGACCTACGCCTCCGGCACGTTGCCGCACTACAAGGACGAGGCGACGAAGTTCGGCAATCTCGTCAGCCAGGCCGACGTCACGGACAAGTCGTGGGGCCTGATCGGGCTGGCGGTGAAGCAGACGTACACGAGCAAGCTCGAGGACCTCCGCCAGATGCTCGAACTGATGAAAACCGGCGTCGACACGCTGGGCGGGAAAGTGAACCAGGCCGCGGAGATCTACGACGGCCACGAGAAGGACACCGTCGTGACCTTCGGCAAGTTCAAGGCGAACATCGACGGACCGCTCTGAGCAGGGGGAGACCGAAATGGCCGACAGCATCGCCGACGGCGTCAAGCTGGAACACGAGGACGAGGGTTTCCTCCACGACGCCAACGAAGCCGCCAAGAAGGCGCCGATCATCGGCAAGGGGGTCGAGGGCGTCGAACGAGGCATCAAGGGCTTCAGCGAAGCCGACGACGCCGGCGAGTTCGCGGCGGCCACCGGGCAGATGCTCCAGGACGGCGCGGGCTTCGTCGCCGGCGCCGCGGTGGACGTGGCGAGCTTCGCGCTCGACCCCGTCGGCTGGCTGGTCAGCAACGGCCTGAACATGCTCCTGGAGCTGATCTCGCCGCTGCAGGACGCGCTGCACTTCGTGACGGGCGACGGCCCGGCGCTCAAGGAGGCGGCCGGCAACTTCAGCGAGATCGGTGTCGGTTTCGTCAAGCTCGGCGACGACTTCGCCAAGAAGGGCAAGGAAGAGCTGCGGACCTGGCAGGGCGACGGCGGCAACGCGGCCCGCAGTTCGCTGGACCAGTTCTCCGAGGGCATCAAGGGCATCGGCTCGACCACGGGCGGGGTCGGCGAGACGCTCCAGATGTGGTCGATGGTCATGACCGTCATCGAAGAGGTCGTGAAGGCGATCATCAGCGAGCTGGTCAGCTGGCTGATCTACATCTGGCTGCCGGCGCTGGCCGCCTCGATCGTGAGCCTCGGCTCGTCGGTCGCCGCCGCGATGACCGCCTCGATCGCCAAAGCGGCCAGTGCGTTCACCAGGATCACCTCGAAACTGGGGAAGCTGGGCGAGCTGCTCCAGAAGTTCATGACCTTTCTCTCGAAGTGGACCGACGACCTGATCAAGCAGGGCCGCAAGCTCACCCCGTCGGGCGCCCCCGGCATGACGCCCGGCATGGAGAAGGCCGCCACCGGCGCGATCGCCTCGGCGACGAACTCCCGCGGCATGGCAACGGTCGAGGCGCTGAAGGACTCGCTCAAGGCCGGTGGCGAAGAGGCCCTCAAGGGGGTGACCGGCGTAAAGCTCGGCGATCTCGACAAGGGCTCGGCCTACAGCGGCAAGGCCGGCTTCGACTTCGTCAACAAGGCGGTCGACAACACCCGCGACATCCTGAAGTCCCGCGGCGGGAGCGACGCGGCCGGCTACCACTCCGAAGAGGACACCCGCGAGAACCTGGACATGGACCAGTAGATGGACCTGTTCGAACCGTGGTTCGTCGTCGGCGGTTTCGTGCTGGGTTTCGTGCTGCTGTGGCTCGCCGGCCGGCTTGAACGGCGCAGCGGCGTGGCCGCGACCGTGCTGTACGCCCTGTGCGGCGTGACGTTCTCCGCAACGGCGCTGTACTGGCTTTCCGCGGGCACCGGCAGCTTCGTGCCCCAGCTGGTCTGGATC
Source organism: Amycolatopsis sp. NPDC051373 (assembly GCF_040689465.1). Classification (NCBI taxonomy): domain Bacteria; kingdom Bacillati; phylum Actinomycetota; class Actinomycetes; order Pseudonocardiales; family Pseudonocardiaceae; genus Amycolatopsis; species Amycolatopsis sp. NPDC051373. The sequence continues at coordinate 346,068 of NZ_JBFBAE010000006.1, forward strand.
GCGTTCCCGGTCGCGTTCGCCGCCCTGGTGGTGTGGCGAGGCTGGCGGCAGCGCACGTGGATCGCCCGGATCGCGGGCTCGACCAGGAAGCAGACGTTCGGCGTGCTCCCCCACCGCGGCCGCGGAGTGGCGCTCGACCACCCGGACCCCGGTCCCGTGCGCACGACGGTCGAGTTCGACCAGCAGGGCCACCGGGTCCTGGGTAGCGAGTACTCGAGCGACCCGGTCGACCCGAACGAGCGGGGCGCCGCGATCGCCAAGGTGGCCGAGCAGATCGACTCGATCAACTCATCGGTGCAGCTGCGGATCCCGAAGGTGCCGGCGCTGGTGATCTCGCCGCGGACCGGGGCGTCCGAGCCGGAGCACTTCACTCCTCTGGAAGACGCCCGGATCACCCGGAACTCGTTCGGCTGGCTGAAGCCCGACCTCGGGCTGGACAGCTTCGAGGTCGACGCCGAGTTCGACCGCCGGTTCACCGTGACGACCTCGGACCCCGAGTTCGCCGCGGCCGCCCTGACCGACGACGTGCGCGCTTTCATGCTGAACGACCTGTGGTTCCGCGTGCATTCGGTGGCCTTCCACGGCGACGCGATGTGGACCACCGAGTCGGGCGCCCTCACCGAGGACCGCATGTTCGGCAACTCCCGCCGGCTCGCGATGCTGGCCGCGGTCGTGCCCGCGCCGGTGTGGGAGGTGTGGGCCGGGGACAAGGCGTTCGCCGCGATCGCCGCCGGGTCCGACACGAGTTACAACTCCTGGAACGGCGGTCGCGGCGGGTTCCTGCGGACGCCGGTCAACCGCTTCCGCGAGGCGGCGGACCGGCAGCCGGTCACCTCGGTTTCTCTGACCACGCGCACGGTCATCGCGCTGGCACTGGTGCTGCTCGGGCTGCTGCCCGTCCTGAACTCCCTGGCCGCGCTGGTGGACGGGTCGCCCCAGACTCAGCTGACTGTTCTCGAAGCGCATAAGGGCTACGCCGGCACCTGCTCCTCCAGGAGTGCCGGCTGCACCGGCAGCAACGACTGGGTCCGCGGCCGGTACGTGCTCGACGGCACGACCCACGACGTGTCGACCCAATGGATCGACCCGCTGCCCGCCAAGGGCGATGTGCTCGACGTGGAGATCGGCCCGATCTGGTGGCACCCGGTCCTGGAAAGCAGCCTCGCGGCGATCTACGTGTTCCTCGTCGCCCTGCTGCCGCTTCTCGCGGGCGCATTGCTCGCGAAGGCCACTTACCGACCGAGGCCGCCCAGACACGTCAGGAAGCTGCGCAAGACCCAGGAAGCGGCCGTCTCGTAGCGACCGCGCCGCTACAACCGCGTGCCGCAGTCGCCGCAGAAGACGGCGCCGGCGGTGGAGGGCTTGCCGCATTCGGTGCAGTGGACGGTGGGGGCCAGGGACGAGCCGCAGGAGGCGCAGAACTTGCCGCCCTCGGCCTTCACGCCGCAGCTGGGGCAGGTGAGGTGGGCGCGGGTGTCCAGGTCGAGGTCGCGAGTCCAGTCGCGGTCGCGGGCGCGGTCCCGGATCTGGTCGCGCTGCGCGGAGGCCTGGGCGCGCGAGATCTCCTCCGCGACGCTCGGCGAGCACCGCAGGCACTGCCCGATCTCGGTGTTCCAGCACTGCTCGGCGCACATCCAGTCGCTGCAACCCCGGCACTGACGGAAGCTCGGCGAGATCTCCTTGACCGCGGCCGCTAGCGCGCGGTCCTTCGCCGAGGAGTTCGTGGCGCGGTCGTAACGCCATTGGTCGGCCGAGTAGCTCAGGTCCTGCAGCTTGCCGCCGAAGAACGAGCCCACCGCACGCAGGACTCCGCGGCCCGTTTCGACCGCGTCGCGCTGGAAGGCCGACCGGTAGCCGTTCCCGCAGCGTTCACAGCGGAACTCGAACTGGTAGCCCTGGGTGTTGGAGATATCCGAGAAGTTGTCCGTGAACGGCACGACGTCAGCCACGGCCGCCACGGTAGGTCGCCGCCACCGGCGCGGGGACCGTAGAAGTGCCGACAACAACAGGACTACCGAGCGCATCCATCTCAGCTGAAACCAGGCCACGAAGAAGGCCCCCGCCCGGAAACCCGGGAACGGGGGCCTTCTCAGCTACTGGCTACGAGCCGGTCAGCGGAAGTCGCGGCCGAAGTCGTAGTCGTCCAGCGGAACAGCGGCACCGGTGCCCGAACCGAACACGTCCGGGGTGTAGTAGCCGTCGTCGTAGGACGGGATCGCGTAAGCCGCGACCCGGGCCTCCTCGGTCGGCTGGACCTGGATGTTCCGGTACTTGTTGATGCCAGTACCGGCCGGGATCAGCTTACCGATGATCACGTTCTCCTTGAGGCCCACGAGCCGGTCCGAACGGCCGTTGATGGCCGCGTCGGTCAGGACACGCGTGGTCTCCTGGAACGAGGCCGCCGACAGCCACGAGTCCGTGGTCAGCGAGGCCTTCGTGATGCCCATCAGCACCGGACGACCCGAAGCCGGCTCGCCGCCTTCGGAGACCGTCGACCGGTTGCGCGCCTCGAACTTGGTCCGCTCGGGCAGCTCGCCCGGCAGGAAGTCCGTGCCACCCGAGTCGATGACCGTCACGCGGCGCAGCATCTGCCGCACGATGACCTCGATGTGCTTGTCGTGGATCGACACACCCTGCGCGCGGTACACCTTCTGGACCTCGTCGGTGAGGTGCATCTGCGCCTCACGCGGGCCCATCACGCGGAGCACCTCGTGCGGGTCGGGCGTGCCCTCGAGCAGCTGCTGCCCGACGTTGACGTGGTCACCGTCGCCCAGCGGGCCGTTCGGGGTGTTGGCGAGCCGCTGCCGCTTGGACAGCTTGTCGAAGACGATCTCCTCCGACCCGTCGTCCGGGATCAGGGTGATCTTCCAGAACCGCTCGCTCTCCTCGATCCGCACGCGGCCGTCGACGTCCGCGATCGGCGCCTTGCCCTTCGGGACACGGGCCTCGAAGAGCTCGGTCACACGGGGCAGACCGGTCGTGATGTCGTCACCGGCGACACCACCCTGGTGGAACGTACGCATCGTCAGCTGCGTACCCGGCTCACCGATCGACTGGGCGGCGACGATGCCGACGGCCTCGCCGACGTCGACGAGCTGACCCGTCGCCATCGAACGGCCGTAGCAGGTCGCACACACACCGACCGCCGACTCACAGGTGAGGACCGAGCGGACCTTGACCTTCGAGATGCCGCTGGAGAGCAGCTTCTCGATGGCCGGGTCGCCCACGTCGTCGCCCGCGTTGAGCACGACGTTGCCCTTGGCGTCCACCGCGTCCGTCGCGAGGTTCCGCGCGTACACACTGGTCTCCACGTGCTGGTCGCGCAGGACCTTGCCGTCGCCGACGTCCTCGCCGACGACCATCATGATGCCGCGCGTGGTGCCGCAGTCGACCTCGCGAACGATGACGTCCTGCGAGACGTCCACCAGACGACGGGTCAGGTAACCCGAGTCGGCGGTACGGAGAGCCGTGTCCGCCAGACCCTTCCGGGCACCGTGCGTCGCGATGAAGTACTCCGCCACCGACAGGCCTTCACGGAAGTTGGCCTTGATCGGACGCGGGATGTACTCACCCTTCGGGTTCGACACGAGGCCACGCATGCCGGCCAGCGACCGGACCTGCGTCATGTTGCCCGCCGCGCCCGACTTCACGATCATGGCGATCGGGTTGTCGTCCGGCAGCGCCGTCTCCATGATCTTGTGGACCTCTTCGGTGGCCTGCGTCCACACCTTGACGAGCTCGTTGTTGCGCTCGGTGTGGGACAGCTGACCACGCTGGTACCGCTTCTCGACCTGGTCGGCCTTGCCCTCGTACTCGTCGAGAATGGCCTTCTTGCCCTCGGGCACGAGCACGTCGGAGATGGCCACCGTGACGCCCGAGCGGGTCGCCCAGTAGAAGCCGGCGTCCTTGAGCTTGTCCAGCGTCTGCGCCACCTGCGTCATCGAGTACCGCTCGGCGAGGTCGTTCACGATCGCGGCCTGACGCTTCTTCGGCATCGGCTCGTTCACGAACGGGTAGTCCGCCGGCAGCAGGTCGTTGAACAGCACGCGACCCAGCGTCGTCTCGGCCAGCCACATCTTGCCCGGCTCCCAGCCCGCCTCGGCGAGCCGCGCTTCGTCGGCCTTGGCCGGCTGGCGGTCCGTGACGCGGATCTTGATGGGAGCGTGCAGGCTCAGCGCCTTGCGGTCGTACGCCATGATCGCCTCGGCCGGCGACGAGTACGCGTTGCCCGCGCCCTCGGCCTTCTCGTTGAGGCGAGTCAGGTGGAACAGGCCCGTGACCATGTCCAGACGCGGCATGGCGAGCGGGCGGCCCGACGCCGGCGACAGGATGTTGTTCGCCGACAGCATCAGGATCCGGGCCTCGGCCTGCGCCTCGGCCGACAGCGGCAGGTGCACCGCCATCTGGTCACCGTCGAAGTCCGCGTTGAACGCCTCGCAGACCAGCGGGTGCAGCTGGATGGCCTTGCCTTCCACCAGCTGCGGCTCGAAGGCCTGGATGCCGAGGCGGTGCAGGGTCGGCGCGCGGTTCAGCATCACCGGGTGACCGGTGATGACCTCTTCGAGCACGTCCCACACCTGCGGGCGCGAACGCTCCACCATCCGCTTGGCGGACTTGATGTTCTGAGCGTGGTTCAGGTCGACCAGCCGCTTCATGACGAACGGCTTGAACAGCTCGAGCGCCATGTCCTTCGGCAGACCGCACTGGTGCAGCTTCAGCTGCGGGCCGACGATGATGACCGAACGGCCCGAGTAGTCCACGCGCTTGCCGAGCAGGTTCTGGCGGAACCGGCCCTGCTTGCCCTTGAGCAGGTCGGACAGCGACTTCAGCGGCCGGTTGCCCGGGCCGGTGACGGGACGACCGCGGCGGCCGTTGTCGAACAGCGCGTCGACGGCCTCCTGCAGCATCCGCTTCTCGTTGTTCACGATGATCTCGGGCGCGCCGAGGTCGATCAGTCGCTTGAGGCGGTTGTTGCGGTTGATCACGCGGCGGTACAGGTCGTTCAGGTCCGACGTCGCGAACCGGCCACCGTCGAGCTGCACCATCGGGCGCAGGTCCGGCGGGATGACCGGCACGGCGTCGAGCACCATGCCGCGCGGGTCGTTGCCGGTCGCCTGGAAGGCGGCCACGACCTTGAGGCGCTTGAGCGCGCGCAGCTTCTTCTGGCCCTTGCCGTTGCGGATGGTGTCGCGCAGGTTGTCGGCCTCGGCCGCGACGTCGAACTCGGCGGCCAGCTTCTGGATGGCCTCCGCGCCCATGCCGCCGGTGAAGTACTCGCCGTAGCGGTCGACCAGCTCGCGGTAGAGCAGCTCGTCGGCGATCAGCTGACGCGCGTCGAGCTTCGTGAAGGTGGTCCAGACCTCCTCGAGGCGGTCGAGCTCGCGGCCGGCGCGGTCGCGCAGCTGACGCATCTCGCGCTCGCCGCCTTCCTTGACCTTGCGGCGCACGTCGGACTTGGCGCCCTCCGCCTCCAGCTCGGCCAGGTCGGCTTCCAGCTTCTGCGCGCGAGCCTCGATGTCCGCGTCACGCTTCGTCTCGAGGTTCTTGCGCTCGACGCCGATCTCGTTCTCGAGGGTCGGCAGGTCGTTGTGGCGCAGCTCCGCGTTCACGCCCGTGATGACGTAGGCCGCGAAGTAGATGATCTTCTCGAGGTCCTTCGGCGCCAGGTCCAGCAGGTAGCCCAGGCGGGAGGGAACACCCTTGAAGTACCAGATGTGGGTGACGGGCGCGGCCAGCTCGATGTGGCCCATCCGCTCACGGCGCACCTTGGCGCGAGTCACCTCGACGCCGCAGCGCTCACAGATGATGCCCTTGAAGCGGACGCGCTTGTACTTGCCGCAGTAGCACTCCCAGTCCCGGGTCGGACCGAAGATCTTCTCGCAGAAGAGACCGTCCTTCTCAGGCTTGAGAGTCCGGTAGTTGATGGTCTCCGGCTTCTTGACCTCGCCGTACGACCACTGACGGATGTCATCTGCGGTGGCAAGACCGATGCGGAGCTCATCGAAGAAATTGACGTCCAGCACGTCTTTGCATCCCCTTGGGGTTGTATCGACTAGAGGAATTGGCGGGCGAGCCGGGACCCACGGGAGGCAGGTCCCGGCTCAGCACGCGATCAGTGCACGACGTCGTCCACCGAGGGCGACTCGTTGCGGGACAGGTTGATGCCGAGGTTGGCCGCGGCGCGCTCGAGGTCCTCGTCGTCGGAGTCGCGCATCTCGATGGCCGCACCGTCGCTGGAAAGCACCTCGACGTTCAGGCACAGCGACTGGAGCTCCTTCAGGAGCACCTTGAACGACTCCGGGATACCCGGCTCGGGGATGTTCTCCCCCTTGACGATGGCCTCGTACACCTTCACGCGGCCGACCACGTCGTCCGACTTGATCGTGAGCAGCTCCTGCAGCGTGTAGGCAGCGCCGTACGCCTGCATCGCCCAGCACTCCATCTCACCGAAGCGCTGGCCACCGAACTGCGCCTTACCACCCAGCGGCTGCTGCGTGATCATCGAGTACGGACCGGTGGAGCGGGCGTGGATCTTGTCGTCGACCAGGTGGTGCAGCTTCAGGATGTACATGTAGCCGACGGACACCGGGTACGGGTACGGCTCGCCGGAGCGGCCGTCGAACAGCGTGGCCTTGCCGTTCTCCTTGACCATGCGCTCGCCGTCGCGGTTCGGCTTGGTCGAGCCCAGCAGCCCGGTGAGCTCCTCTTCCTTCGCGCCGTCGAACACCGGGGTGGCGGTGTTCGTGTTCGGCGCGACGTCGTAGAGCTCCTCGGACAGGTTGGCCGCCCAGCTCGGGTTGCCCTCGATCGTCCAGCCCTGCGAGGCCAGCCAGCCCAGGTGCAGCTCGAGGATCTGGCCGATGTTCATCCGTCGCGGAACACCGTGGGTGTTCAGGATGATGTCGACCGGCGTGCCGTCCTCCATGAAGGGCATGTCCTCGGCGGGCAGGATCTTGCCGATGACGCCCTTGTTGCCGTGGCGGCCGGCGAGCTTGTCGCCCGGCTGGATCTTGCGCTTCTGGGCCACGTAGACGCGGACCAGCTCGTTGACGCCCGGGGGCAGCTCGTCGTCGTCCTCGCGCGAGAACACGCGGATGCCGATGACCTTGCCGGTCTCGCCGTGCGGCACCTTCAGCGAGGTGTCGCGGACTTCGCGGGCCTTCTCACCGAAGATCGCGCGCAGCAGGCGCTCTTCCGGCGTCAGCTCCGTCTCGCCCTTCGGCGTGACCTTGCCGACCAGGATGTCGCCGTCGCGGACCTCGGCACCGATGCGGATGATGCCGCGCTCGTCGAGGTCGGCGAGCACCTCCTCGGAGACGTTCGGGATGTCCCGGGTGATCTCCTCGGCGCCCAGCTTGGTGTCGCGGGCGTCGATCTCGTGCTCCTCGATGTGGATCGACGTGAGCACGTCGTCCTGCACCAGGCGCTCGGAGAGGATGATCGCGTCCTCGTAGTTGTGGCCCTCCCACGGCATGACCGCCACGAGCAGGTTCTTGCCCAGCGCCATCTCACCGTTCTCGGTGGACGGGCCGTCGGCGATGACCTGGCCCTTTTCGACGCGGTCACCCTCGTCGACGATCGGGCGGTGGTTGAAGCACGTGCCGTGGTTGGAGCGGCGGAACTTGTACAGTCCGTAGCTCTTCCGCGTGCCGTCGTCGTGCATGATCGTGATGATGTCCGCGGACAGCTCCTCGACCACGCCGGCCTGCTCGGCCACGAGGACGTCACCGGCGTCGACCGCGGCGCGCAGCTCCACACCCGTGCCCACGTACGGGGCCTGGTTGCGCAGCAGCGGCACGGCCTGGCGCTGCATGTTCGCGCCCATCAGCGCGCGGTTCGCGTCGTCGTGCTCCAGGAACGGGATCATCGCGGTGGCGACGGAGACCATCTGCCGCGGCGACACGTCCATGTAGTCGATCTCGAGCGGGTCGATCAGCTCGACCTCGCCGCCCTTGCGGCGACCCAGGACCTTGTTCTCGACGAAGTGGCTGTCTTCGGTCAGCGGCGCGTTGGCCTGCGCCTTGACGAAGCGGTCTTCCTCGTCGGCCGTGAGGTAGTCGACCTGGTCGGTGACCTGGCCCTCGACGACCTTGCGGTACGGGGTCTCGATGAAACCGAACGGGTTGACCCGCGCGTACGAGCAGAGCGAACCGATCAGGCCGATGTTCGGGCCTTCCGGCGTCTCGATCGGGCACATGCGGCCGTAGTGCGACGGGTGGACGTCGCGGACCTCCATGCCGGCGCGCTCACGGGACAGACCACCGGGGCCCAGCGCCGAGAGGCGGCGCTTGTGGGTCAGGCCCGACAGCGGGTTGTTCTGGTCCATGAACTGCGACAGCTGCGAGGTGCCGAAGAACTCCTTGATCGCCGCGCCGATGGGGCGGATGTTGATCAGGGTCTGCGGCGTGATCGCCTCGACGTCCTGCGTGGTCATGCGCTCGCGCACGACGCGCTCGGTGCGGGAGAGGCCGACCCGGATCTGGTTCTGGATCAGCTCACCCACCGTGCGCAGGCGGCGGTTGCCGAAGTGGTCGATGTCGTCGGTCTCGACCGGCACCTCGACGTTCGACACGCTGGTCATCTTGTCCTCGCCGGCGTGGAGCCGGACCAGGTACTCGATGGCCGAGACGATGTCCTCTTCGGTCAGCGTGCCCGTGTCGTACGGGGTGTCGAGACCGAGCTTCTTGTTGACCTTGTAACGACCGACCTTGGCCAGGTCGTAGCGCTTCGGCTTGAAGAACAGGTTCTCCAGCAGCGTCTGCGCGCTCTCCTTCGTGGGCGGCTCGCCCGGACGGAGCTTGCGGTAGATGTCGAGCAGCGCCTCGTCGGTGCCGGCGGTGTGGTCCTTCTCGAGCGTCGCCAGCAGCGTCTCCGAGAAGGAGAAGCGCTCGCGGATCGCCTCGGTGGTCCAGCCCAGCGCCTTCAGCAGCACGGTGACTGGCTGGCGGCGCTTGCGGTCGATGCGCACGCCGACGGTGTCGCGCTTGTCGACGTCGAACTCGAGCCACGCGCCGCGGCTCGGGATCACCCGAACGCTGAAGACGTCCTTGTCGGTCGTCTTGTCGACACTGCTGTCGAAGTACACGCCCGGAGAACGCACGAGCTGGGACACGACGACCCGCTCGGTGCCGTTGATGATGAAGGTGCCCTTGTCCGTCATCACCGGGAAGTCGCCGAGGAAGACCGTCTGGCTCTTGATCTCACCGGTGTTGTTGTTGACGAACTCCGCCGTGACGAACAGCGGGGCCGCGTAGGTCATGTCCTTGTCCTTGCACTCCTCGATCGAGGCCTTGACCTCGTCGAAGCGCGGAGCGGAGAAGGACAGCGACATGGAACCGGAGAAGTCCTCGATCGGGGAGATCTCGTTGAGGACCTCCTCCAGGCCGCCGACCGGGTTCTCGTCACCTTCGTTGACGCGGCGCTCGAACCACGCCTCGTCGCCGGTGAACCACTGGAACGACTGGAGCTGCACGTCCAGCAGGTTGGGGGTGTTGAGGGGCTCGCGAATCTTTGCGAAAGAGACCCGCTTGGGCGCGCCGGGGATACCCGTGGACTCCGAGCGGGATACAGCCGAGGTGGTCGCAGCAGTGGCCTGGTTCGCGGGAGAGACTGCCAAGATGCGTCCTTCCGGGGACAATGAGCGGTGAGCAGCCGCAATGGCAACAGGTGCCGTCGCGGACTGTCAGGGGTGCCGTGTGCCCACTATCCTAACTACCGGCTCCGGGCAGCCTGAAAGAGGGCAGCGCAAAGAGGCAGTCTAGCCCGAACGACGCGGTCTGTCCAGGGGGCGCTCCCGATGGGGCCCAGCCTGCCTCGCGGCGTTGTAGCAATGCCTCCGGCCTGCCCGGGTTCTGCGTCCCTCCCGCAAGGTTCGCGCTCCCGGCCGTGACCGTTGGCAGTAAGCCTGAACCCACGACGCCTTCGAGTCAAGATGCCACTCGGGGGTCCGACCGGTTGGCGCAGCGTCGACCGGGGCATGCGGAGGGTGACAAGCGGGATGATCATCCCGGTTACCCGCCGGTACCTGCGGAATCGTGGTCTGGCAGTGGTTCGGGGAGGGTTTCAAACGGTGTTCTGCGTCACGAACAGGGGTCGTGGGGCGAGGGGTCCAGTCGGCCGCAGGGCGTCGCGTGGATCGCGGCTGAGGGGTCGGTGGAGGCCTGTTCGGGGCGGTCCGAGGGGTGAAATGTTCGGGGTGGTCCGAAGGGAGGGCTGTTCGGGTCGGGCTGCTCAGGTCGGGCTACTCGGGTCGGGCTACTCGTGGCGGGCTGCTAGGTCGGGCTGCTCATGGCGGTCTGCTCGGGGTGGTCCGGGGGGTTCGGGGGCTGATTCCACGACCCAAATGGGCCGGTGCGGTGCCCGGCCGAGGGGCGCGCGGGTGCCTTGTGTCACGGGCAGGTTGACCCGCCACAGGAAGTCCGGCGCGCCACAGGCAACTCGGCTTGCCCACAGGCACCCGGCTGACTCGGGGCTTGTCCACCGGCAACTCGGCCCGCCACAGGCAGCTCGGCTTGTCCACAGGCCACCCGGCCGACTCCGGGGTTGTCCACAGATTTTGTTCCGGGCATTTTTCGAGGTCAGGGGCCGATAGACTGGGATGGGGACGCCCCCCGAGGGGAGGGCGGGGGTTTGCTCGACGGGGAGCCGTTTCGGGTCTCCAACAGGCAACCCCACGCCGATGATCACGCCCCGGCAGCCCCGGGTCGGGAGCAGGCCGGCGTGCCGACCCACGGTCTCGGAGCGGCCGCCGACACGGCGTTGCGGGCGATCGTTCGCGATGAGCTGGACCGCCGGTTCACTCGCCGAACGCGCCGTGATCACCCGAGCAGCCAGGGTGGCGGTGCTGTCGCAACTACCGCCGGAGGCCGCCGTGACCCGCGAGGCCGAGTGCCGCGGTACGTCCGGGCAGACAAATCCGGCATCGGCACGATTGCGTGTCCATCCGGCGAGATTGTCCGGGTTTCGTGAATTCCCCACCGCTAAAATCAGATCCGATCCTGGTCGCCGGCCCACGACGGAGTGCTCATGTTCGGGAACGAGACTGCGCCGCTCCACCGTGATCCTCGCCGTCGCGCTGGCCGCACTCACCGTCGGAGGCACTCAGGCCATGGCCGCATCCGGAAAGACCGCCACAGACACCGCCGGCACCGCGGGCCACGCGTTCGGCCGGCTCGGGCCGCTCGCCGACCTCGTGGTCGAGCGCCTGCGGATGGGTGATCGCGTGGCCGCGTCGAAGTTCGGCACCGACAAGCCCATCGACGACCCGGCGCGCGAGGAGCAGGAGCTCGCCTCGGTGCGCACGCGCGCGTTCGCGCTGGGCCTGGACCCCGAGCGTACGGCGGCGTTCTTCTCCGACCAGATCACCGCGAGCAAGGTCGTGCAGCGCGGGCTGTTCGACCGCTGGACCGCGCACCCCGACCAGGCGCCCACCACACGCCCGGACCTCGCCGAGATCCGCGCCGAGCTGGACGAGCTGACGACGTCGCTGCTGACCGAACTGGTGGCCACGAACGACGTCCGCGAGCCCGGCGCGCCGTGCCGGGTGGACGTGCTCGAGGCGCAGATCTCGGCTGACGTCGTCGACCACCTCGACGAGTTGCACCGCACCGCGTTGCGCACGGCCCTGCAGTCCCTCTGCTGAGGCTCTGAACGAAAGCAAGAGGCCCGGCACCCGCTCAAGCGGGCACCGGGCCTTCGGCTTCGACTTACTTCGACGGCGGCGGCGAGGCCGGGGCCGAGGAGGTGGGCGCCTTGGCCGCGGGCGGCGCTGGGGCCTTGTACGTGTCGAGGTCGGTGATCTTCCACGTGTCGCCCTGCAGCTGCGCGTCGACGTGCAGCTGGGCCGAGCCGGCCGTGGTCTGCTTGGTGTCGGCGCGCGTGGAGGTCTGGTCCACGAACACCATCACGCGCGCGAGGTCGCCGTTGAGCATGATCACGGCGCTGCGGGTGACCTTGCAGGTCACCACCATCTTCTGCTGCGGCGCGAGGCGTTTGACCTCGCCCATGAGCGAGTTGTACTTGGCCTTGACGCTGTCGTTGGCGAGCAGGCCGTTGGCGGCGTCCTCGGTCTTCTTGATGTTGTTGTAGTCGTAGGAGAACAGGGCCTCGGTGGCCTTGGACACCTGGTCCTTGACCTGCGCGGTCTTCGCGACGTCCAGCAGCGCGGTGTTGCTCGTGGAGTCGGAGGCGTCGTCGAAGCCGAGCTTGAAGAACACCGCGCCCGCGGCGAACACCAGGCCCACCACGAGCAGCACGACGGTCAGCACGACCGTGCGGTCCTGGCGCGGCTGCTGCCTCGCCCACGGCGGCGGCACGGCGGGCGCGCCGGCGGCCTCCTGCTCGGCCTCGTCGACGTCCACGGGCTTCGCGCGACCCGAGTCCCGGCGCTTGCGGCGCGGAGCCGCGCGGACTGTCTCGTCGGTTTCCTCGGGAGCGGCGACGGCCTCGCCGGTGAGGGCGTCGACCTCGGCTTCGTCCTCGACCGCGGCCGCGGTGTCCACGTCGGCGGCGTCCTCGGGGTCCTCCGTGGCCAGCCCCCGCGACCGCGAGATCCCCGCGCTCCTCGGGAACCGGATCTCCTGGGTGACCTCGGACGGATCCGCGCTGGTCAGCGGGCCGGTCCGCGGCACCGCCGGACGCGGGCGCGGCTTGGCCGCGGCGGGAGCCGGAGCAGGTGTCGGCCGCTCGTCGGTGGACGCAGGTGCGCCGTCCGCGCTCGACGGCTTGCGCAGCCCGGCGACCCTCGGCCGACGGGCCGGCGGGGTGCTGCTGCGGGGCGGCTGGCGGCGGGAGGGAGGCACTAGGAGAACTCCGTTCTGCGGTGAAGCTACTGGCCGGAGGCGACGAGGGGGACGTTGTCGATGCCGGACAGCTTCCAGTCGTTCCCGACGCGGGTCATCGAGACCTCCAGGCGCAGCGCCTTCGAGGAGCTCTGCGCGCCCTGGGTGACGTCGGTGGTGATGGCGGCCAGGAAGCTGGCCTTGCCCTCGTGGTCGTCGAGCTCCTCGACCGCGATGTCCTGCACGGTCGTGGTGACCTTCGTCTTCGCGTCGGTCAGCGCCTTGCCGTAGGTGGGCTTCAGCTGGTCGATCTGCTTGGCCATGTCGTCGTCGGACACGGACTTCTGGCGGGCGAAGACGGCGTCGAGGTTCTGGTAGTCCACCTCGGTGTAGGCCTTCACGGCGTTGGCGCCCGCCTTCACGACGTCGTCACGCGACTGCGCCAGGGCCGCGTTCTCCCCCGTGCCCGCGACCCACCACATGATCCCGAAGACCACCGCGACCACGAAGGCGGCGAGCGCGAACGCCCCGGCGCCGAAGAGCCACACGCGCGGCGAGCCCGGCAGGGACCGCTTGGCCGGCGAGGCGGCACCGGTCGAAGCAGTCTCCGAAGCGGAAGCCGGGGCTTCCGGCGGCGACGAGGTCACCCCTTCCTCGGCGGCGGCCTGTTCGGAACTCATATCACTCCAGGGTAGGTAACGGTCATCGAATCCACGCCCACGCGGCTCAGCCGGCGAGACCGAGCAGCGCTCCCAGGCTGTTCAACGAGACACCCGGGCTTCCGGCTACGCCCGGCACGGCGGCATCGCGCATGTCCTGCAGTTCCTGGGCCGGACGGCCCGCGTTGGCGTCCACGTCGGCCTGCGACGGCGCGACCGGGGCCCCGCCGTACGGCGCGTTCTGCGAGCCGCGGACGTTGATGGGGCTGCCCTTGGGCTCGGCACAGTACACATTGTCGTCGGCCGGCCGCGGTGACGTGTCGGCGCCCGTGCGGTACTGGCTGTAGGGCAGGTAGCCCTTCGTGCAGGCCGGCGGGTTGAACAGGTCGAGCACGAGCCCGAGGTGGGCGGTGCCGTCGCCCGGCGCCACGCTGGAGGCCGCGCCGGCCAGCGCCGGGTAGGTCACCAGGCCCTGCTCGATGCCGTCGAGGCGGGTCACGGTGACGTTGGCCGTGGTCAGCAGGTTCGCCGTCAGCGCGCCCAGGCCCGGCCCGGTCTCGTTGACGACCTGGTCGATCTGTGCCGCGACCTGCGGCGTGATGCCGATGAGCTTGCGCAGGTCGCCGTCGGAGTTCTTCAGCGTGCCGGTGAGCTCGTTGAGGTTCTTGGAGAAGTCCGCGAAGTTCGACGCCTCGTAGTTCTGCGTGTCCAGCGCCTGGCCGCCGGCGTCGAGCAGCTGCACGGTCTGCGGCAGGTACTGCTGGGCCGTGGCCGTGAAGCTCTGCGCGGTGTCGAGCAGCTGCTGCAGGTCTCCGCCGGTGCCGCGGAACGCGTCGTAGGACTCGTCCACGACGGTGCGCAGCGAGTCGGTGGGCACGGAGGCCGCGAGCGAGTCGAGGTCCGACAGCAGCCGATCGGTGCTGACCGGCACGGTGGTCTTCGACGCCGGGATCACCGAGCCGCCCGCGAGGAACGGGCCCTTGTCGTTCTTCGGCCGCAGGTCCACGTACTGCTCACCCACGGCCGAGCGGTTGGCGACCACGGCGTCGAGGTCCGCGGGCACCTGCGGCGCCGACGGGTCGATGTTGAGGTCGGCCTCCAGGCCGGTCTGCGTGAGCCGCAGCTGGCCGACGCGCCCGATGTTGAAGCCGCGGTAGGTCACCTCGGCGTTGGTGAAGATGCCGCCCGACTCGTTGAGCTGCAGCTTCACCGTGTAGCCGCTGTCGCCGAACACCGAGCCGAGGCCGGCGAAGCGGACCAGGGCGTAGACGAGCGCCACGACCGAGATGATCGCGAAGGCGACGAGCTGGAACTTCGTCTTGCGCAGCAACATCAGCCCGCACCTCCCGAGAGGATCCCGAAGAGCCCGGACAGCCCGCCCTGTGGCTTGCCGCCACCCTGGCCACCGGTCGAGTTCGGCTTCGCGTTCGACCCCGACTGGCCCCCGAGCGGTAGCAGCGGCGGCTGGTCGCCCTGCGTGCCCCCGGTCAGGCCCGGCACCGGCAGCAGGTTCGACAGCGGGTTGTCCCGGCTGCGGCCCAGGTTGTCGATGACGTCCTTGAGGTTCAGGTCGACCTTCGCGAAGAGGTTGAAGTAGTCACCCTTCACGTCGTTGTAGGCCTGATCGGTGAACGGGAAGGTCAGCAGGATCTGCAGCGCCTGCGGCAGGTCGTTGCCCGCCTCGCCGAGCTTCTGCAACGTCGGCGTGAGGGCCTTGAGGTCGGCCACGAGGTCCGCCTTGCTCTTGTTCACCGTGTCGGTGGCGACGCCGGAGAGGTTGTTCAGCGCGTTGAGCATGGTCACGAGCTGGCCGCGCTGCTGCTCCAGCACGCCGATGCCGGGGCCGAGGTTGTCGACGGCGCCCACCAGCTTGTCCTTCTGGTCCTTGAGCGTCATCGACAGCCGGTCGAGCCCGTCGAGCGCGCGGGTGATGTTGCGCGACTGCTCGTCGAGGTTCGTCACGAGCTCGTTGGCGTTGTCCAGCAACGCCTTGATGTCGGGCTCCTTGCCCGCCGTCGCGTTGTTGAGCTCCTTGGTGATGGTGTTGAGCTGCTCGACGCCACCACCGTTGAGCAGCAGCGACAGCGCGCCGAGCACCTCTTCGACCTCGACGTCGCGGCCAGTGCGCGCGAGCGGGATCGTGGCGTTGTTCGCGAGCGTGCCCTGCGCCTGCCCGTCGCCGGGCGAGGAGAGCTCCACGTACTTCTCGCCGAGCAGGCTCGACTGCTTCACGTTGGCCAGCGCGTTGGCCGGCAGCTTCACGTCGCCGTTGATCTCCACGGTGACCTCGGCGTGCCAGCCGTCGGGGGTGAGCCCCACGGACTCGACCTGGCCGACGGGCACCTCGTTGACCTTCACACCGGCCTGCGGCACGAGGTCGAGGACGTCGGAGAACTGCACCTTGACCTTGTACGGGTGGCTGCCGAGGTCGGCGCCACCGGGCAGCGGCACGTCGTAGATGCCGGTGAACCCGCAGCCGGACAGCACCAGCGCGGACACCGTGGTGACCACGCCGGCGGCGGCGAACCTCTGGAGGCGCTTCATGCTCAGCTCCCCGTCCCGTAGACCTGGCCCGCGAGCGGGAGCGGCAGTGGCGGCAGCTTGCCGTTCTGCAGTGACTGCAGGACCTGCGCGGTGGACGGCAGCGGCACCGCGCCGTCGACCACACCGGCGATCGAACCGCACGTGTCACCGAGCAGCTTGAGCGCGTCGGGCGTCTCCTTGAGCAGGTTGCAGACCATCACCAGCGGCGGCTGCGTGAGCTCGTTGAGGTTCGGCCGCGCGTCGAGCGTGCCCGCGGAGCCGTTGTAGACGTTGACGAGGTTCGACAGCGCCACCGGCGCCACGTCGAGGATCTCCGACAGCGCGCTACGCTGGTCCACGAGCACCTTGGTGACGCTGGCCAGCTTGTCCACATTGGACTTGAGCCGGCCGCGGTTCTGCTCGATGAAGCCCTGCACCGACTGCAGCGTGGTGCTCAGCTGCTGCACCGTGGCGGCGAGGTCATCCTTCTCCCCCGCCAGGTACCCGCTCACGTCGGCGAGCTGGCTCTCGAACTGGCGCACCTGGCTGTCGCTGTTGACCAGTGTCTGCGAGAACTGGCCGAGGTTCTGCACGGTCTGGAACAGGTCGTCCTTGTTGCCGGCGAGCGTGCCGGACGCCTGGCCGAGTTTGGCGATCGTGTCGTGCAGGGCCTGGCCGTTGCCGTCCACGTTCTTCGCGACGGTGTTGAGCAGGTCCGAGAGCGAGCCGTTCTTGTTGGCACCGTTGGGGCCGAGGGTCTCGCTCACCTTCGCGAGGCTCGCGGCGAGCTGGTCGACCTCGAGCGGCACCTCGGTGCGGTTGAGCGGGATCACGGCGCCGTCGGAGATCTTCGGGCCGCCGGTGTACGCGGGCGCGAGCTGGATGTAGCGGTCGCTGACCAGCGACGGCGAGACGATCAGCGCCTTCGCGTCGGCGGGCACCGGCACCGAACGGTCGTACTCGAAGTCCACGCGCACCTGGTTGCCCATGGGCTGGACCTTGGTGACCGTGCCGAGGTCGACGCCGAGCATCCGCACGCTGTTGCCCTCGTAGAGGCCGACAGCGCCGGAGAAGTACGCGGTGAGGTGGTTGCGCCCCGCGTCCTTGAGCGTCCACCAGATGCCGCCCGCGATGACGAGCGCGAGGACGACGGCGATGGACGCGCCGCGCAGGAGCGACTGGCCGAACCGGGTGTCACTCATTTCGTGTAGCACCCCTCTTGGTTGATCGGCCCGAACGAGGGCGCCACCAGACCGCAGATGTAGTTGTCGAACCAGTGCCCGGTGCCGATGGTGTTGGTGAACACGCGCACGAACGGGGCGAACTTCGCGATGCCCTGCGCGAGCGAGTCCTGGTTGCGCTGCAGCATCGACGTCAGCTGGTCGAGCTGTGTGAGCACGGGGTCGAGCTGCTTGTCGTTGTCGTCGACGAGGCCCTGCAGCTGAGTGGCGAGCTCCTTGGAGCCGTCGAGTAGCGCGGTGATGGCCTGCTCGCGCTTGGAGATCTCGTCGAGCAGCTGGTTGCCGTCGGTGATCAGCTTCTGCACCTCGGCGTCGCGGTCGACCAGCGTCTGCGACACCTCGCGGGTGTTGGCCAGCAGGTTCGACAGCTGCGCGTCGCGCGAGGCGATGGTGTCAGAGAGCTTCGACAGGCCCGAGAGCGCGCCCTTCACGTCCTCGGGCGTGTTGGCGAAGGTCTGCGTGATGGTGTCGAAGCTCTTCGCGAGCTGGTCGGTGTTGATGTCGTCGACGGTCTGCGAGAGGCCGCGAAACGCGTCGAGCACGTCGTAGGGCGACATCGTGCGGTCGCGCGGGATCGGCTGGCCCGGGTTGAGCGTGCCGACGCCCTGCGGGTCGAGCGACAGGTACTTCTGACCCAGCAGCGTCTTGATCTTGATCGCGGCCGAGGTCTTGTCGCCGAGCCAGGCGTCCTTGACCTTGAACGACACCTTCACGCTGGCGCCGTCGAGCTTGATCTCGGAGACCTTGCCGACCTTCACGCCGGCGACGCGCACGTCGTTGTCGGTCGTGAGCCCGGCGGCCTCGGAGAACTCGGCGCTGTAGGTCGTGCCGCCGCCGATGACCGGCAGGTCGTCGGAGTTGAGCGCGGCGACGAAGCCGAGCACGAGCACCGCGAGCCCGACCAGCGCGATCGGGACGGGGTTGCGCTTCTGGAAGGACTTCATCCGCTGCACCTATCCCGGGTCGACGGCAGCACAGTGGCGTCGAGAGGCTTGTTGATCAGCGGCGGCAGGGCAATGGTCCCCTTGACCTCGCACGCGTAGAAGTTGAACCAGGAGCCGTAGTCGGCGGTGCGGGTCAGCGCGCTCACCTTCTGCGGCAGGAACTGGATGAAGTGCTCCAGCGTCGGCTCGTTCTTGTTGAGCTTGGTGGTCAGGTCACCCAGCGCGCTGATGTCGTCCTTCAGCGGCTGGCGCGCGTCGCCGAGCAGGCCGGCGGTGGTCTGGGCCAGGTTGCCGAGGCTGTCGATCGCGTCGCCGATGGGCTTGCGGTCGGCGGCCAGGCCGGACACCAGCTGCTGCAGCTTCACGATCAGGTCGCTCAGCTGCGGCGTGTGCGCGTTGACCGTGTCGAGCACCGAGTTGAGGTTGTCGATGACCTCACCGATCACCTTGTCCTTGTCGGCGATCGTGGTGGCCAGCGATGCGGTGTGCGACAGCAGGCTCTCGACGGTGCCGCCCTCGCCCTGCAGGACCTGGATGACCTCGTAGGAGAGCTTGTTGACGTCGTCGGGGTTCAGCGCGGTGAACAGCGGCTTGAACCCGTTGAACAGCTCGGTCAGGTCCAGCGCCGGCGTGGTGCGCTCGAGCGGGATCGAGCCGCCCGGGGGCAGCGTCTTGCCGGAGGTGTCGGTGCCCTCGCCGAGGGAGAGGTAGCGCTGGCCGACGAGGTTGCGGAACTTGATCTGCGCGGTGACACCCGCCGGCAGCTGCCGCCCGGCGTCGACCTCGAAGTCGACCTGCGCCTGGCGCTTGTCGACGATCTTCACGTCCTTCACCGTGCCCACGCGGACGCCGGCGATGCGGACGTCGTCGCCGTTGAGCAGCAGCGTCGCATCGGTGAAGCGCGCCGAGTAGTCCTTGGTGCTGGTCGTGTTGATGTTCGCGATGCTGATGCCGAGCACGGCGGTGAACAGCACGGTGATCACCACGAAGATCGACAGCTTGATCAGCGGTGCAGCCAGTCCCCTCACTTCACCGTCACCTCCGCACCCCGATAGAGCGGGCCGACGAGCAGCGAGCCCCAGCCGGGGAAGTCACCTTCGGACATCCCGACCTGCGGGGCCACGAGCTGGCCGAGGAAGTCGTTCTCCGCGCCCGAGTACGCCGGGTCACCGCCGCTCGTGCCGCCGCCGAGACCCGCGGCGTCGGAGAGGAAGTTGGCCGGGTTGAGGCCCTGGCCGTGGGACTTCGACCCCGGGGTGGGCTTGGTGCCGTCCTTGAACGCGCCGTCCGGCGGCTCCTGCGGGAACGGGTTCGGCAGGTTCTTGAGGTCGTAGCAGCGCGGGCCGCGCTTGTCCTCGAACCGCGGCTCGTCCTGACCCGCCTTGTAGGGACCGCGGTTCACGACCACCTCGATCGTCGCGTGCAGGCCGGGCTGGTTCGTGCCCTTGCCCAGCGCCTTGTCGACCACCGGCACGAGCTTCGCCATCTGCCCGATCACGCACGGGTACTCCGGCGCGTACTTGGCGAGCAGCTCGGCCGTGGGCCGCGCGGTGTCGGCGAGGCTGATGATGTTCTGGGAGTTGGCTTCCAGGAACGACTGCAGGTCCTGCGAAGCCGCGGTCAGGTTGCTGTAGAGGCTCGCGAGGTTCTGCTGCTCGTCCACCACGGTGCGGGTGGTCGTGCTCAGGTTGTCGAGGCTCTGCACCAGGTCCGGCGCCGAGGCGCTCAAGTTGTCGGAGAAGTCCGCCAGTGCCTTGAGGTTGTGCTGCAGCTGCGGCTCGTGCGGGTTCAGCTTGCCGATGTAGTCGCCGAGCTGCGAGAGCGTCTCGCCGAGCGGCTTGCCCCGGCCCTGCAGCGCGGTGGAGATCGCGGTGAGCGTGCTCGAGAGCTTCTGCGGCTGCACCGCCTGGAGCACCGGCATCAGGTGCTCCAGCGCCTGCTCCAGCTCGATCGCGCCGGAGGTGCGGTCCTGCGGGATGACGTCGCCGTCGGCGAGCGTCTTGGCCGACGGGTTCTTCGGGATCTCGAGCGAGACGTAGCGCTCGCCGAAGAGCGTCTTGGGCAGGAAGCGCGCCGAGACGTTCTCCGGAATCAGCTTCACGTAGTCCGGCTGGAGGTCCAGCGTGAGCTCGGCCCCGTCGGTGGTGGCCGCGATGGTCTTGACCGACCCCACGATCAGGCCGCGCACCTTCACGTCCGACTGCTCCAGCAGCTGGTTGCCGATGCTGTCGGCTTCCAGCTTCACCGTGACGAACTTGGTGAACGCCTTGTTGTACAAGGCGATGCTCAGGGCCACACCTCCCACGAGCAGCGCCACGAGCAGCAGGCCCAGGAGCCTGCGCCGCAGCGTTGCCACCGGCCCGCCCACCCCGCCTGCGATCATCCCGCAATCCTCACCGTGACGTCGGTTCCCCAGATGGCGAAACCGATGAAGAAGTTCACGATCGAAACCGTGACGATGGAAAGGCGAACCGCGCGGCCCACGGCCACGCCCACGCCGGCCGGCCCACCGGAGGCGCGGTAGCCGAAGTAGCAGTGCGAAAGAATGATCAAGACGCTGAAGATCAGCACCTTGATGAACGAGTACAGAACGTCTTGCGGTGGTAGGAAAAGGTCGAAGTAGTGGTCGTAGGTACCCGCTGACTGGCCGTAGATGTAGATGACCACCAGGCGTGAGGCGAGGTAAGAGCTCAGCAGGCCGATGATGTAAAGCGGGATCACGGCCACGAACCCGGCGATGATCCGCGTGGTCACCAGGTACGGCAGGCTCGGCACGCCCATGACTTCCAGCGCGTCGATCTCCTCGGAGATCCGCATGGCGCCCAGCTGCGCGGTGAAACCGGCGCCGACCGTGGCACTCAAGGCAAGGCCGGCGACCAGCGGGGCGATCTCGCGGGTGTTGAAGAACGCGGTGAGGAAGCCGGTGAACGCCGAGGTGCCGATGGAGTTCAGGGCCGAGTAGCCCTGCAGGCCCACGAGAACACCGGTGAACAGCGTGAGGCCGACCATCACGCCGACTGTGCCGCCGATGACCGCGAGCGAGCCGGAGCCGAAGCTCACCTCGGCGAGCAGTCGCAGGACTTCCTTCATGTAGCGGCGCAGCGTGCGCGGCGTCCACAGCAGCGCGCGGCCGTAGAAGGACATCTGGTCGCCCAGGGTGTCCAGAGTCTCCAGTGGACGGTGGGCGACGCGCTTGGCACCCGAGATGAACGTCATGTCAGTCCAGCTTTCCGGGCACGATCTGCAGGTAGATCAGCGTGATCACGAAGTTCACGACGAAGAGCAGCAGGAACGTGATGACCACCGACTGGTTCACCGCGTCGCCCACGCCCTTCGGGCCGCCGCTGGGGTGCAGGCCACGGTACGCGGCCACGACCGCGGCGATGAAGCCGAAGATCAGGGCCTTGAGCTCACCGACCCAGAGGTCGGGCAGCTGCGCCAGCGCGGAAAAACTCGCCAGGTAAGCGCCGGGTGTGCCGCCCTGGAGCACGACGTTGAAGAAGTAACCGCCGAGCACGCCGATGACGCTGACCATGCCGTTGAGCAAGAGCGCGACGAGCATCATCGCGAGCGTGCGCGGCACGATCAGGCGCTGGACCGCGGAGACGCCCAGCACCTCCATCGCGTCGATCTCCTCGCGGATGGTGCGGGCGCCAATATCAGCGCAGACGGCACTTCCTCCTGCGCCGGCCACCAGCAGCGCCGTGACGAGCGGGCTGGCCTGCTGCACCGTGGCGAGCACGGAGCCGGCGCCGGTGTAGGACTGCGCGCCGAGCTGGCGGGCGAGCGCACCGAACTGCAGCGAGATGACCGCGCCGAACGGGATCGCGACGAGCGCCGTCGGCAGGATCGTGACGCTGGCGACGAACCAGGCCTGCTGGATGAACTCCCGCAGCTGGAACGGGCGCTGGAAGATGCCGCGGATGATGTCGAGACCGAGGGCGAACAGGTTCCCGGTCTCGCGGAGCATGCCGTGCCCGGGGATTTTCCTCGCCGGTGCTGCGTTCGAGCTCACGCGCCACCCGGCCCGTTGCCGCCGGGACCGAAGTAGCCGCCGCCTGGCCCTTGCGGGCCGGAGCCGCCGGGGATCCGGGCGACTTGGTCGGCGGGCAGCTGGCCCTGGTGCTGGTTCGGCACGGGGCCACGGTCGGAGATCCGGGGGATCTGCTGCGTGTCCTCGGGGCCCGGGCGACGGGCCGGCGCGTGGGCGGCGTGCACGTTGTAGTGCCGCTGCTCCTCCGGGCTGAGGGATTCGATGATGCCCTCCTGCGCGGCCGGCGGGAGCGTGTGGAGGATCCGCATCACGCGGTCCATCCGGCGGCGGGCGCCCGCGCGCTCCGGCAGGCCGGGGCTGGGCTGCATCTGCGGGACGACGCCGCGGATGTCCTCGTCGGGCGAGCCGTCGGAGTGCCCCGCGGCGGCTTCGGCCTCCTCGCGCGCCATCGTGGCGGTGTCCTTCTCCTCGGACATCCCGATGGGGCCGCGCTTGCGGCCGTTGAGGAACTGCTCGACCACGGGCTCGTCGCTCGTGAGCAGCACCTCGCGGGGGCCGAACATCACGAGCTCCTTGCGGAACAGCATGCCCAGGTTGTCGGGCACGGTCCGCGCGAGGTTGATGTTGTGGGAGACGATGAGGATCGTCGCGTCGATCTGCGTGTTGAGGTCGATGAGCAGCTGCGAGATGTACGCGGTGCGCACGGGGTCCAGACCGGAGTCCGGCTCGTCGACCAGGATGATCTGCGGGTCGAGCACCAGCGCCCGCGCGAGACCCGCTCGCTTGCGCATACCGCCGGAGATCTCGCCGGGCAGCTTCTTGTCCGCACCGGCCAGACCCGTCATCTCCAGCTTTTCCTGGACGATGCGGCGGATTTCCGACTCGGACTTCTTGGTGTGCTCCCGCAGCGGGAAGGCGACGTTGTCGTAGAGGTTCATCGAACCGAACAGCGCGCCGTCCTGAAACAGGACGCCGAAAAGCTTCCGGATCTCGTAGAGCTTGTGCTCGGAACACGTGACGATGTCCACGCCGTTGATCACGCAGCGGCCCTTGTCGGGCTTCAGCAGGCCGATCATGGACTTGAGGAACACCGACTTGCCGGTTCCCGACGGGCCGAGCATCGCGGACACCTCACCCGGGGGCAGCGTCAGCGTCACGTCCCGCCAGATGGTCTGCCTTCCGAAGGACTTCGTCAGACCTTCGATGACCACCTCGGCGCCCATCACACCTCCAGGAGCTGTTCCGCGTCGTCGCGCACCGCCGCCCCGCCGCGACTGGCAGCGGAGCCCGCGCCGATGCGCGCCGCGATCTCCGCGTCAACCAGGTGCAACGAGCTGAGTGCGAACAGGTTACTCACCAGTTTTCCGGCCTGGCGAGGCCGGTGAGCACCTCACCCGTTCGTGGCCTTGTCCGGTGACCGCTGGCAGCACGGTAGTGCACGTCACCCAGTGGCGCAGATCCAGATGGCCCAACGATCGGGTTACGGCTGGTCCGACCGGGCGAATCGGACACGAGCGGTGATCAGTCGGTCGCCGGGGTCGGCGAACGAGAAAGGGGCGGGCATCCGAGTGGATGCCCGCCCCTTCACGAGGTGGTGCGGTAGGCGCTTACGCGCCCGGGATCACTTGATGGTGATCTTGGCGCCCGCGGCCTCGAGCTTCTCCTTGGCGGCCTCGGCGGCCTCCTTGTCGACCTTCTCCAGGAGGGCCTTGGGAGCGGCCTCGACCAGCTCCTTGGCCTCCTTCAGGCCCAGGCCCGAGACGACCTCGCGGACGACCTTGATGACCTGGATCTTCTTGTCGCCGGCGCCCTCGAGGACGACGTCGAACTCGTCCTGCTCCTCGGCGGCGGCCGGGGCGGCACCCACGGGGCCGGCGACGGCGACGGCGGCCGGGGCGGCGGCGGTGACGTCGAAGGTGTCCTCGAACTCCTTCACGAACTCGGACAGCTCGAGGAGGGTCAGCTCCTTGAAGGCGTCGATCAGCTCGGCGGTGCTCAGCTTCGCCATGATGGCTTCCTCTCAGAAAAACGAACTAGGCGTTCGGGGTGGGGGTGGTTCAGCTCTCGGCGGGTGCTTCGGCTGCTTCGGTACCGGCGGCGTTGCGCTGCTTCTCCTCCAGCGCGGCAGCCAGGCGGGCGACCTGGGACGCCGGCGCCTGGAACAGCGCGGCGGCCTGGGACAGCTTCGCCTTGAACGCGCCCGCCGCCTTGGCGAGCAGGACCTCGCGGCTGTCGAGATCGGCGATCTTGTTGATCTCGTCCACGGACAGCGCTTTGCCGTCCATGTAGCCGCCCTTGATCACAAGCGCGTTGTTGTCCTTCGCGAAGTCGCGAAGCGCCTTGGCGGCGTCGACAGCTTCACCCTCGACGAAGGCGATGGCGGTCGCGCCGACGAACAGGTCCTCGAGCCCCGTCACGCCCGCGTCTTCGGCGGCACGCTTGACGAGGGTGTTCTTCGCGACCCGGTACTTGGCACTGGTGCCGAGAGCGCGGCGCAGCTGGGACAGCTGGGACACGGAGAGGCCGGTGTACTGGGTAACGACAGTGGCCGAGCTGGTGCGGAAACTCTCCGCGATCTCGGCGACGGCCGCCACCTTGTCGGGCTTCGCCATGGTCGCCTCCTCTCTTGGCTAGTGGATTCCACTGGTCCTTCGAGAGCCTTCTGAGACGAAAAAACGCCCACGCGCAGTCAGCACGGGGCGTTACACGGCGTTTCCCTGGGGGAGAGCCGAACCTCGTTCCTCCTGCGCGGGCCGCCCGCTCATCTCGCGGGACCTTCGTTCCGAGCGCCGTGGAGCACCCGGAAAACCAGCGGTCTTCGGTAGAACCGTCATGAACTATACGTGAGGGCTTTCCAGCCTTTCGCCCACCCCCCTGCCTGACCAGCGACAAGCCGCCCGGACTCGGGGATTCGACGGCGAGCGGGCATCATTGGTGACGTGGCGGAGCAGCGTGATCACGGACAGCCGGACAACCCGACCGGCGCCGGCCCCCGACCGGCCGACAGCACGCAACCGGTTCCGGGCGGGTTGCCGCAGCCATCCGGGCAGCCTGGTTCCGGGCAGTGGCCGGGTTCGGAGCAGCCTCCGATGCCTGGGGTTCCGCGGTTGCCGTCGGGTTCACCGCCGGCCGGGTCCGCTCAGCACGGCCTGACTCCGGCGCAGGGCTCCCCGCTGCCACAGCCGTCCGGGCAGCAGAACAGCTTGCCGCCGGGTTCCGCGGAGTCCGCGCACCTTCCCGCCTTGCCCCAGCCGTCCCAGCCCCAGGCGCCCGAGCAGCCACCGCTGGATGCCGCGCAGCTGGAACAGTTCCGCCAGTTCCAGCAGTTCCAGGACTACCTCCGCTTCACCCAAGCCCAGCAAGGCAACCAGCCCGCCCCGACGCCTGACGCCGGTCTGGTCCCCGCGGGCTCCCGCCAGCCGCAGACCCAGCCGGGCTGGCAGCCACCCGCACCTCCGGGGCCGCCGGGAGCGCTCGCACCGTACGAGGAACCCCGCCGTCGCCGCCCGGTCCCCCGCTGGCTCAAGCGCCTCGGCGGGAAGATCCTGGGGTGGGTGATCGTGCTGGTGATCCTCGGTATCGCCGCCACGTGGGCCTACCGCCACTACTTCCCCAGCGACGACGGCAAGTCCTCCGCCCAGATCGCGGCCGAGGGCGGCGGGACCTACCACACGAACCACATCTTCTCGACGAACCCGTACGAGGCCGTCCGCTTCGTCTACCACAACATCGCGCAGGGCCGGGTCGAAGACGCGTGCGGCCGGTTCGACGAGCCCGTCCAGACCAAGTTCGCCCAGGACGTCGGCCAGCCGGACTGCAAGGTGGCCGTCGAGAAGCTGCACGCGCAGGTCACCAACGAGAACGACTACGCCGAATCGCTGCCCTCGTACGTCTCCGGCGCCCCGGCCGCGGGCGTGGTGACCATCGACTCGTGCGACTACACCATCTCCGGCGGCCCGGCGCTCGGCGTGTTCACCGTGTCCCAAGTGGACAAAGGTCAGTGGCTGATCACGGGCCACTCGCCGGGTCCGGAGAAGTGCGGGCCCCCGTCAGCCTCGAACTCCACTCCCCCAACGACCTGACCAGGTCCGGCAGCCGCGCAGCGACCACTTCGGACGGTGCGGCCAGCGCCGCGGCCGCCACCACGCGCCCCGCCTCCGTGACGGGCACGGCCACCGCGGCCATCGTCTCCATCGCGTGCCCGGAGTCGACCACGGCGTAGCCCCGCGCCCGGATCTCCGCCGCCTCCGCGAGGAGATCGACGCCCTCGCGGGTGTCGGGCTCCTGCGCCACCACCGCACGGCGGTCAGCCTCCGGCAGCGAAGCGAGTAACACGCGCCCAGCCGCCGTACGCGGGAGCGCGGAGCGAAGGGACCGGGAGAGCGCGTAGTCGAACGGCTCGTCCGTGCCGGCCCAGTCGACGTACACCGCGTTGTCGCCCACTTGCACCGCGAGCAGCGCCGCGCACCCGGCGGCCACACTCAGCTCGACCAGCGACTCGTGCGACACCGACCGCACCGGCACCCGGCCGGAGCGCACCGTGAGCACGTGCGGCGCCGGCCCGAGCACGAAGTGCCGATCCTGCTCGTCGAGGTAGCCGACGGCGGCGAGGCCGTTCACCAGCTTCTGCACCGACGACACGGGCGCGTCGAGCCGCGCCGCGAGTTGGGTGAGCGTCAGCCCCGAAGCACTGTTCGCGACCGCCTCCAGGATCGCGGCAATGCGATCTACCGTGCGGTGATGCTGGCGGTTACCCATATAGGTAATAGAGTATCACATTGCGTAGATTACTTAGGCTACCTAACTTAAGGGGAGAGGCTATCGATCAAGGAGGCACGAAGTGACCGAAGGCGCCCTGCACGGCATCCGCGTGATCGACCTGTCGTCCGTGGTCATGGGCCCCTACGCCACCCAGATCATGGGCGACCTCGGGGCCGACGTGGTCAAGGTCGAGTCCCCCGCGGGCGACAGCACCCGCCACACCCACCCCCAGCGCCACGACGGCATGGGCGCGCTCGCGCTCAACGTCAACCGCAACAAGCGCAGCGTCGAGCTCGACCTCAAGTCGGCCGCGGGCCACGAGGCCTTCCTGCGCCTGGTGAAGTCCGCCGACGTGCTGGTGACCAACATGCGCCCCGGCGCGCTGCAGCGCCTCGGCCTGGACTACGAGCAGCTCGCGGAGCTCAACCCGCGGCTCGTCTACTGCAACGCCCAGGGCTTCCGCACCGACTCCGACCGCGCAGGCCTCGCGGCCTACGACGAGATCGTGCAGGCGTCCTCCGGCATGGCCGACCTGATGCGCCGCGCGACCGGCAAACCCACCTACGCGCCGACGATCCTCGCCGACAAGCTGTGCGCGCTCACCATCGTCTACTCCGTGCTCGCCGCCGTGGTGCACCAGCGCACGACCGGCCGCGGCCAGCGGGTGGAGGTGCCGATGGCCGACACGATGCTGGCGTTCAACCTCGTCGAGCACCTCGCGGGCCACACGTTCGAGCCCGCGATCGGGGCGATGGGCTTCAACCGGTCGATGACCGAGGGCCTCCAGGCCGTGCGGACGGCCGACGGCTGGGCCTGCGTCCTGCCCTACACCGAGAAGAACATCGCCGACTTCTTCCGCGCCGCCGGCCGCGAAGACCTCGCAACCGACCCGCGGTTCGGCGACCCCGCCAGCCGCGCCAAGCACTACGGCGAGCTGTACGACGAGATCGGCAAGGTCTCCGTCGAAAGGACCACGGCGCAGTGGCAGAAGATCTGCGCCGAGCTGTCCATCCCGTTCGCACCGGTACTGGAGCTGGAAGACGTGGAGACCGATCCGTACTACACGGGCAGCGGCCTCGTCTCGCTCGCCGAGCACCCGACGGAGGGCACGTACCGCCAGGTCGGGCCGCCGATGATCCTGTCGGACACGCCGGCGTCAGTGCGCCGCCACACGCCCGCGCGCGGTGAGCACACGAGCGAGCTGCTCGCGGAGCTCGGTTACGCCGGCGAGGAGATCGCGAACCTCGTCTCCCCTGTGTCGGAGTAGGCGAAGAAGTCGGCCAGTGCCAGGGCGAACGCGGGGTCCGCGACGGCCGTCATGTGGTCGCCCGGGACGCGGACGAGGCGGGCGCCCGCGATGCCGATGGCGAGGCGCTCGGGCTGGGCCGCGAGCTGGTCGCGTTCGCCGGCGAGGATCAGCGTGGGGACGGTGATCTCGGTCAGGGGGATGGACGTGCGGCGCGAGGCGCGCAGGACGGCGGCCAGGGCGTCGACGTCGCCGCCCGTGCGGCGGGCGAGGCGGCGGAAGGGGCGGACCTGGGCGGGGACGTCGGCGTGGTCGTCGGCGAGCAGGCCGTCGGCGAGCTGTTCGGGCTCGACCACGCGCGTGTCGACGCCGCCGAAGTCGATGATGCCCGCGCCGATGCCGCCGGTGGCCAGGCAGCGCACGCGTTTGTCGTTGGTGGCCACGATGAGGGCGACGATCGCGCCCATCGAGTAGCCGGCGAGGGAGACCTCGTCGAGGCCCAGCTCGTCGAGCAGAGCGGACACGTCGCGGGCCATCACGTCCTGGCCGTAGCAGGCCGGGTCGTGGGGTTTGTCCGACGCGCCGTGGCCGCGGGCGTCGAGACCGATCACGGTGAACCCGGCTTCGACCAGGGTGCGCACAACACCGGTGCCGACCCAGTTCACCTGCGCGTCGGCCGCGAAGCCGTGCTGGAGCACGACGGGGCGACGGTGCCGTCCGTCGCCCTCCCACACCGTGTAGTTCAGGCGGAGCCCATCGGGAGCGGTGAACGTCGTCGTCGGCATAGTGTCCATGAGACACGAAAAAAGGGCGGCCACGCACATTGCGTGACCGCCCTTTCGCGTGATGTGCGACTCAGACGGCCGCGTCCTCGCTGAGGAGGTTGCGCGTCCGCAGCGGGTCGACCGGGATGCCCGGGCCCATCGTGGTGGTGAAGGTGATCTTCTTGACGTAGCGGCCCTTCGCCGACGACGGCTTGGCCCGCAGGATCTCGTCCAGCGCGGCCGCGTAGTTCTCCACCAGCTTCTCGGTGTCGAACGACGCCTTGCCGATCACGAGGTGCAGGTTGGCCTGCTTGTCGACGCGGAAGTTGATCTTACCGCCCTTGATGTCCTGCACAGCCTTCGTGACCGCGGGGGTCACCGTGCCGGTCTTCGGGTTCGGCATCAGGCCACGCGGGCCGAGGATGCGGGCGATGCGGCCCACCTTGGCCATCTGGTCCGGCGTCGCGATGGCGGCGTCGAAGTCGAGCCAGCCACCCTGGATGCGCTCGATCAGCTCGTCCGTGCCGACCGCGTCCGCACCGGCGGCCTCGGCCTCGGCGGCCTTGTCGCCGACGGCGAAGACGATGACGCGAGCGGTCTTACCGGTACCGTGCGGCAGGTTCACGGTGCCGCGGACCATCTGGTCGGCCTTGCGCGGATCGACACCGAGACGCATCGCGACCTCGACGGTCGCGTCCATCTTGGTCTTGGAGGTCTCCTTCGCCAGCTTCGCGGCCTCGAGCGGAGCGTAGAGACGCTCCTTGTCGACGAGCTCCGCAGCCTGGCGGTAAGCCTTGCTGTGCTTGGTCATGCTTCTGTCCTTAACTTCGAAAACGGATCAGTGTGGTGTCAGAGCCAGCACTGGCTCTCCCACGGTGTTGTCTGCCTCGACTCAGTCGAGGCAGCGAGATCGCCTTGAGTCGATTTCTTCCCTCCCGATTTCGCCCGGCCCGTGGGGCCGGTCGAAATCGCTCAGTCCAGAAACCGACGCGATCTCGCGGGTATCAATCCCCGACCGTGATGCCCATGGAGCGGGCGGTGCCGGCGATGATCTTCGCCGCCTGGTCGATGTCGTGGGCGTTGAGGTCGGTCTCCTTGGTCTTGGCGATCTCGCGAACCTGGTCCCAGGTGACCTTGGCAACCTTGGTCTTGTGCGGCTCGCCGGAGCCCTTCTCCACGCCCGCGGCCTTGAGCAGCAGCCTGGCGGCCGGCGGCGTCTTCAGCTTGAAGTCGAACGACCGGTCTTCGTACACGGAGATCTCGACCGGGACGACGTCCCCGCGCTGCGACTCGGTCGCGGCGTTGTAGGCCTTGCAGAACTCCATGATGTTGACGCCGTGCTGGCCCAGCGCCGGGCCGACCGGCGGCGCGGGGTTGGCCGCACCGGCCTTGATCTGCAGCTTGATGATCGCCGCAAGCTTCTTCTTCTTGGGTGGCATTACCTTGTGTCCTTCTTACTGACGTGAGTCCCCCGCACACCTGCCAGTACGCGGGGACTGCCGGTCGGTATTCCCGACCGTCAGATCTTGGAGACCTGGGTGAACGAGAGCTCGACCGGGGTCTCCCGGCCGAAGATCGACACCAGGACCTTCAGCTTCTGTCCGTCGACGTTGACCTCGGAGATCGTCGCGGGCAGCGTGGCGAACGGGCCGTCCATGACGGTGACCGACTCGCCGATCTCGAAGTCGACCTCGACAGCGCCGCCACCGGACGGCGTCGACGCCGCGGCGGCCTCGCCCTTGCCGGCCTTCGCCGGGGCTTCCTTCTCGACCTGCGGCGCGAGGAACTTCAGCACCTCGTCCACGGTAAGCGGCGACGGGCGCGAGGTCGCGCCGACGAACCCGGTGACGCCCGGTGTGTTGCGCACCGCGCTCCACGAGGCGTCGTTCAGATCCATCCGGACCAGGATGTAACCGGGCAGCACCTTGCGCTGCACCTGCTTGCGCTGGCCGTTCTTGATCTCGGTGACCTCTTCGGTCGGAACCTCGATCTGGAAGATGTAGTCCTCGACGTCCAGCGTCGTGGTACGGGTCTCGAGGTTGGTCTTGACCTTGTTCTCGTACCCGGCGTAGCTGTGCACGACGTACCACTCGCCCGGCGCGGCCATCAGCTCGGCGCGCAGCGCGGCGACGGGGTCGTCGGACTCGGCGGCCGGCTCGGACTCGGCGGCTTCGCCGGCCACGGCGTCGTCAGCCGCAGTGTCGTCAGCCGCTTCGGCGTCGTCAGCCTCGGTGTCGGCTTCGTCGTCGGCGCTCTCGTCAGCGCTGTCTTCGACGGCTGCGTCGACCTCTTCGCCGGCGTCGGGCACCTCGACGGGCTCGAGGTGAGCGGACTCCTCGTCGCCGAGTGCCGCGTGCACCTGCTCGTCGGAAAGCTCGGTCAGGTCGCGACCGGCCTCTGTGCCGTTGTCGGAGGTCACGTTCCGTCCTCTCAGTTGATCACTTGCCGGGCTCGGGCAGGCCGGCCCGCGCGGCGCACGGTGGCGCGCGCCTCCGGCCTCAGCCGAAGACCAGCCCGATGACCTGCTTGAAGGCCAGGTCGAGGCCGCTCACGAGGGCCACCATGAACACCACGAACACCAGCACGACCGCGGTGTAGGTGACCATCTGCTTGCGGTTGGGCCAGATGACCTTGCGCAGCTCCGCCCAGACCTCGCGGACGAACCGCATGATCCGCGCGAAGGGCGACGCCTTCTTCGGCTTCTGGTCCCGCTTCGGGGTCGGCGCGCCCTTGGCGTCGGCGGGCTTCGCGACCTTGTCGCCTGCCTTGCCGGACGGCCTCGTGCCGCCCGAACGCGCCTCGGACTTGCCGGACGGGCGGGCGGAAGCGCGGCGTTCACGCCGAGCCGCGGCGGTCGCCGGGCGGGACTCGACCCCGGGCTTCTTGCCCGACTCGTCCTGCTCGTGCTCGCCGCTGGCGTCGCTGTCGCTCACGACCACTCCTCCGCTCCACCAGTACCCGTACGCAGGGGTGACAGGACTTGAACCTGCAACCTGCGGTTTTGGAGACCGCTGCTCTGCCAATTGAGCTACACCCCTGTGGAGCCTGGTCACCCAGGCTCCGGAGGACGCATTCCATCGTCCCCACCATCCGGCGGGGATGACCGTAGTGCGTTCCGAGTTCCGAAGTCTACGGCAAGCCGGATCGAGGCCCGCAACCGCGCCCCCCTCGTTGGTCGGGTGCCGCCGCACCGACCCCCCGATTCCCTGCTCCAGCGCGCCGGGAACGTGACCGGCGGGCGCCACCGAGCCGTGCCAGGATGGCCGCATGCGCCCGTCCGCGATTAATCGGGAAACAACCCTCCGCACGGTGGTCAACGCGGATTCCGCGGTCGTTCATCCCGTACTCGCGAGGCACTTCGGAAGCCGCCGGAAAACCTTGCCGCACCGGGGAAATTCCGACGCCTCGGCCGAGAATCCGGTGATCCCCAGCGAGGTCCCCGGTTCGGCGCGCGATCTTCGTTGTCCCGCAAGAAAAGTCGTCCCCGAGGAGGCCCGGTGACCGCGTTGCGACTCGGACTCGCCCTGCCGCAGTACGGCAAGCTCGCCGACCCCACTGCCATCGCCGGATTCGCCGCCGCGGCCGAAGAGCTCGGCTACGCTTCGCTGTGGGTAGGTGACCGCGTGCTCACCCCGCTCGAGCCCTCGGACCTGTACCCGGGAGGCGGGACACCGGAGCGGCCGTACCCGCCGGAGTTCATCCACTTCGTCGACCCGTTCGTCGCGCTGACGGCCGCCGCCGGCGCCACGAAGACCGCGCGGCTGGGCATGAGCACGCTCTCGGCGCCCGTCTATGCGCCCGTGCTGCTCGCCCGGACGCTCACGTCGCTCGACCTGCTCTCCGGTGGCCGTCTCGACGCCGGGTTCGGCCTCGGCTGGCTGCGCGACGAGTACACCGCCGCCGGCGTGCCGTGGGCCGGGCGCGGCGGGCGCCTCGACGAGCTGATCCAGGTCCTGCGCACGCTCTGGACCGCCGACCCCGCGGGCCACGACGGCGAGCGCTGGCGGATCCCCGAGTCCCACGTCGGGCTGCGGCCCACGCAGAACCCGCACCCGCCGATCCTGCTCGGCGGCATGTCCGAACGAGCCCTGCGCCGCGTCGGCACGAGCGCCGACGGCTGGCTCCCGACACTGTTGCCCCCGCAGTACCTGCACCGGATGTGGGCGGTGATCGCCGACGCCGCCACCGAAGCCGGCCGCGACCCGGCGACGCTACGGCGTCCGCTGCGCGTCAACCCGCGCGAAGGCACGCCCGTGGTGACGGTGACCGACCTCGCGTCGGCGCTGAAGGGTGCCGCCGACGAGGGGTTCACCGAGGCGTTCGTGGACCTGCACTACATCGCCGACGGGGTCGAGCACGCGCTGGAGCTGGCCGACCAGCTGCGCGCCGCCGTGGACCGGTAGGGGGTCTCACCCGGATACCCGTCGTCACGCGGGGTCGCGGACCGGTAGAAACGATCAGGTGGCGGTGAAGAAGAGCGGCGGATGCGGCTTGCTGATCCTGGTGGTCGTGGTCGCGCTGCTCGGGGTGGGGTACTACAAGTCGAAGCACGGGTCGTCGACCGAGCCGCCGGCCGGCGCCGACACCGGGGGCGGCACCGGCCGCTACGTGGCGCTGGGCGACTCGTACACCTCGGCGCCGCGCACCGGGAAGGCGGCGGGCACACTCGCGGGCTGCGACCGTTCGGACAACAACTATCCGCACCTGGTGGCCGCGAAGATCAAGCCCGCACAGTTCGTGGACGTCAGCTGCAGCGGCGCCACCACGGCGGACCTGACGGGCTCCCAGTCGACCCACAACGGCACGAACCCGCCGCAGCTGGACTCCGTGACGTCGGCGACCACGCTCGTGACCCTGGGCATCGGGGGCAACGACGTCGGGTTCATTTCCCTGGCGCCCAGCTGCGCCACCTCGCACCGCGACGCCGCGCCCTGCCACGACCGGCTCACCGCGGGCGGGCACGACCAGCTCTCCGATCGCATCGACGCCGTGGCGGGCAAGCTCGGCGCCGTGCTCGACCAGATCCACGCCAAGGCCCCGAAGGCCCGCGTGGTCGTGGTCGGCTACCCCACGGTACTGCCCGACGGCGACGGCTGCTGGCCCGCGATCCCCGTCGGCTCCGGCGATGTCGCGTACCTGCGTGACTCGTTGAAGCACCTCAACGACGTGCTCGAAGAGCAGGCCAAAACCCACGACGCGGGCTACGCCGACACGGCCGGGCCGAGCAAGGGCCACGACGTGTGCACCAGCTCGGGCACGCGCTGGGTCGAGGGCCTGGTGCCGACGTCGGCCGCGGCCCCGCTGCACCCCAATGCGCGGGGTGAAGCGGGGATGGCGACGGCCGTCGAGTCGGTGGTGAGCTGAGCGTTAAGCGCGGACGAGCGCCTGCGGCTTGCCCAGCACGGTCTTGCCGTCGAACTTCACGACCAGGTCCACGCGGGCGACGCCGTCTTCCGAGATCGCGCCGACCTTGCCCGTCATCTCCACGAGGGCGCCCTCGGCGTCGTCGGGGACCGCCACGGGGCGGGTGAAGCGGGCGCTGAAGTCCAGCAGGCGCGAGGGGTCGCCGAGCCAGTCGCTGACGACGCGGCCGGCCAGCGCCATGGTGAGCATGCCGTGGGCGATCACGTCGGGCAGGCCGACTTCCTTGGCGAAGCGCTCGTTCCAGTGGATCGGGTTGAAGTCCAGCGCGGCGCCCGCGTAGCGGACCAGCTGCTCGCGCGTGACGCGCACCTGCAGCGAGGGCAGTTCGTCGCCGACGTTCACGCGTCCTCCCCTCGCACCACGAGCTGCGCGCGGGTGGTGCAGACCAGCTTGCCGTCGGCGTCGGTGATCCGGGCGCTGACGTTGATGAAGTCGTTGCCGGCGCGGGCCATGATGTTCTCGATGGTCGCGCCGATCTCCAGCACGTCGCCCGCGTGCACAGGACGCTCGTAGGTGAAGCCCTGGTCGCCGTGGACCATGCGCGAGTAGTCGAGCCCGAGCTCCGGGTCGGCCACGATCCCGTTGACCTTGGGCAGGTTCAGGAGCGTGAGGAACGTCGGCGGCGCGAGCACGTCCGGGAAACCGGCCGCGCGGGCCGCCTCCAGGTCGCGGTAGATCGGGTTGGGGTCCCCGATCGCCTCGGCGAACTCAAGGATCTTCTCGCGGCTCACCGCGTACTTTCCGGCGGGCGGGTAGCTTCGCCCCGCGAACGACTGGTCCAAAGGCACCCGCTGAGGCTAGCCGACCCGAGCCGGTCGTCCGGGAGGTCCCCGGACGGTCCCCGAACTGGCCCCCAACCGTCCCTGAACAGCGAAAAGCCGCCTCGGCGCTGGGCCGGGACGGCTGTTCGAAGCTGGACGAGAACCGCTAACGTCAGCGGGTCTCTTTGTGAGTCCGGTGCGTACCGCAGTTCGGGCAGAACTTCTTCATCTCCAAGCGGTCCGGGTCGTTGCGCCGGTTCTTCTTGGTGATGTAGTTGCGGTGCTTGCACTCCTCGCACGCCAGCGTGATCTTGGGTCGCACGTCGGTGGAAGCCACAGCGTTTCCTTCTCTCTCATTACCGGGGCCAGCCCGGTGATTACCGCGTAGCGGTGGCCGGACTTGAACCGGCGACACAGCGATTATGAGCCGCTTGCTCTGCCAACTGAGCTACACCGCCCCTACATGACCCAAGCCGCGACACGCGAGCGTGACGCGGCTAGAGGCCGAGAGCCCCTTTACGGAATCGAACCGTAGACCTTCTCCTTACCATGGAGACGCTCTGCCGACTGAGCTAAAGGGGCCTGCCTCTTGCGAGGGCTTGAAAAGATTACCAAGGGGGTTCACCCGGCCGTGCATGAGGGGTCCCCTTAACGAAAAACCTCAGGTCAGCAGCGTCAGCACCGTCTCCGAGTGCCGCCCCGGAGAGCGCGCCGTGCGGGCCTGCAGCCACGCCTCCAGACGGTCCTCGGGCAGCGGACGCGAGATCAGGTACCCCTGGGCAACGTCACACCCCATCGCCTCAAGCTGGTCGCGCGCGACGTCCTCCTCGACTCCCTCCGCGACCACCGTGAGGCCCAGCGAGTGACCCAGCTCGACGATCGAGCGCACCACGGCGAGGTCACCGAGATCGGTGCCCATGCCGAGCACGAAGCTCTTGTCGATCTTCACCTGGTCGACCGGCAGCTGCCGCAGGTACGCGAGCGACGAGTAGCCCGTGCCGAAGTCGTCCACGGCCAGCACGATGCCCAGCGAGTGCAGCTCCCGCAGGATCGGCAGGGCCTTCTGCGGGTCGGACATCACGCCGGACTCGGTGAGCTCGAACGTGAGCAGCTCGGGCGGCACGTCGTAGCGCTCCAGCTCGCGCTGGACCTTCGCCGGGAAGTCCTCGTCCGCCAGGTTGCGCACGGACAGGTTCACGGCCGCGGAGATGCGCAGGCCCTCGTCGAGCCACTTGCGCACGCGCTTGAGCGAGGCTTCGAGCACGAACGACGTCAGCACGCCGATGAGGCCGGCCGCCTCGATGGCGGGCACGAACTCGTCGGGGCCGAGCCGGCCGAACTCCGGGTGCACCCAGCGCACGAGCGCCTCGACGCCCTGCACCTGACGGTTCGGCAGCGTGATCTTCGGCTGGTAGTGCACGGACACGTGCCCGTCCTCCAGCGACTGCCGGAACTGCGTCACCATCTGGAAGCGGCGCAGGAAGATCTGGCCCATGCTCGGCACGTAGCCACGCACCTCTTCACCGCCGCGAGTCGCACGGACGGCGACGTCGGCGCGCTGCAGCAGGCCGTCGACGTCCACGGGCTCGCCGCCGTCCTCGGTGGAGGTGGTGGCGTAGCCGATCATCGCGTTGGCCTCGACCGAAAGCCGGTCGACGGGGTAGGGCGCCGAGAGCTGCACGCGCAGACGTTCAGCCGCGGCGTGGGCGTTTCCCGGCGTGCAGCCCACGAGCAGAGCCGCGAAGGACGCGCCCTCCAGGCGGGCGAGCGGCACGTCCGGGCCCAGCGCGTCGCGGATCCGGCGGCCGGCGGCGATCACCATGCGGTCGGCCCACGAGTAGCCCAGGGCGTCGCTGACGGTCGAGAAGACGTCGAGGTCGATGCGCAGCACCACGGCGTTGGCGAAGTCGCGCAGCGGCTCCTTGGCGACCTGCTGGAAGCCCGGCCGGTTGAGGTGGCCGGTGAGCGGGTCGTGGTAGGCGTCGTGACGCAGGGTCGCGAGCAGGCGCCGGTTGTCCAGCGACGTCGCGAGGTGGCTGGCCATCGTGCCGAGGAGCTGCACGTCGTACTTGCCGAAGCCGCGCCAGCGAGAGAGCCGGTCGTGGGCCTCGACGACGCCGAGCAGCTGGTTGGCGCTGCGCAGCGGCACCACGAGCGCCTCCTGCGCGCCGCGGTTGAGCAGCGCCGCGCGGACGTCGGGGTTGGCTTCGGTGATGCGGAAGTGGCGCACGTGGGCGCCGGGCAGGCGCTGCAGCGGGTCGTCGGCATTCGGGTCGACGGGCGGCAGCTCGTCGCCGGCCACGACCACGCGCATGGTGTCCTTGGCTTCCAGGCGCAGCCGCAGCACGACGCGGCCGGCGGCCAGCTGGTCCTTGATCCGCTCGGCGATCGTGGCCCACTCGCGCACGTCGACGCCGCCCACGAGCTCGTCGGCGCGCCCGGCCGGACGCGCGGCGGCCTGCTGGCCCGAGCGCGCGACCATGAGGCTCACGTCGGACAGCGCCTCCATGTCCCGCTGCTCACGCAGCAGGTCGGAGTAGGCCCAGTACAGCGCGGTCAGCCCGAGGAACACGGCCAGCACCAACGGCCAGGCCTGCGGGGTGTTCGCGATCACGAGGTAGCCGCTCAGGCCCACCGACGCGTTCACGAAGCCCACCACGAGAATGCGGCCGGTGAGGCGGATCGCGGTGCTGACGCGCATGCGGCGGCGCAGCACGCGGACGGCGGCCAGCGCCAGCAGGGTGCTGACCAGCGGCGCGGTGAGCGTGCCCGCCAAAGCGGCGACCCACGGCATGGCCTCGCCGCCGCCCACGGCCTGCTTCACGAGCCCGGCGACGGCGAACGCGCCGGTGATCTCGAGCAGGAACGCGCCCGCGTTGTAGAGGACGCGACCGGCGACCTTGCGGGCCAGCAGCGTGCCGATGCCCGCGACGAGGTGCGCGGCCAGCACGACCTCGAACGGAGCGACGAAGAAACCGATTACCAGCGGAATTTCTGTGAACGAGATCGTCCACGAAATGCCGCTTCGGACGTCGACGTTGATGCCCAGCTGTTCGGCGAGCAGGAACGCGAGCGCCAGCACTGGTCCGATCCACCAGAGTTTGGCCGAGCCGTGAAAAGGTAACCAGGAACCAACCGCGAACGCGGTGATCAGACCCAGGCCGAGAACGGCGAAGGTGTATATGCGGAACCGGCGTTCGTCCGTGCGGGCCTCGGTGAAGGTCCCGGAAACGGCGCCCCCCTTGGCCTGTTTCGCCGCTGGGGCGGCATCAGGCCTGCCGTTGCTGTCCGGCATCCGACCTTCCTTCCCGGCTGCCCACCGGTCGCGCTCGTCAGTGACGTCAGGTGTGGACAAGGGCCATACCGTACCCCGGAGGGCGTACCCGTGTCCCTTTCGAGACAGTAGGAGATCACCCCAGGGTTAACAATGGGCTTGTGGCGCTGACCAGCGTGGACCAAGGAGTGAAACTCCCCGTTCGTGCCTGATCTGACGCTGTGGGGTGTGTTCAGGGGTTCTGCCGAGTCCTGCGGGGCGACAATGAAGTACATGCACAACGACGTGACAGCCACCGGGCACGCGGCGCGGATCGCCACGGTGGACGCGCTGCTCCCCGCGCCCCTCCCCTTCGAAGTCCACGACGACGCCACCCTCCTGTCAGCGCAGGTCGGGGACTCGAGGGCCGCCGGTCTGGCCACCAGCACCGAGCTCGGCCCCGACAGCTCCCAGTCCATCTGGCGGGCCCTGACCGAGCACCGGCTCGAGGTCCAGCTCACTGGTCCGGACCCCGCCGCCGGCCTCGACGCGTTGCTCACTCGATGGGATGAACACCTGTCGACCATCGCCCGTCCGGGGGATCCCGAGTGCGCGGCCGTGGTCTCCCGGCCCAGCCGTGACACCGCCGGCGTGACCGAAATGCTGCGCCACGGCTTCGCCCCCGTCGGCGTGATCGCCGTCCGCCCGGCCCAGCGCATGGCCGCCTCGGGCCCCACGACGACCCCCGGCGTCTGCATCCGCCACGCCACGCCGGACGACCTCGACACCGCCGTGCACCTCATGCTCGAGCTCCAGCGCTACGACGCGCAGTTCGGCCGCGTGACCGTGCGACCGGGCATCGACGAGCTCGTGGGCAAGGAGCTCCTGAGGTTGCTGGAGCGGCCGGAGCCGCAGGTGTGGATCGCCGAGCTGTACGGGCAGGCGCTCGGCCTGGCCGTGCTGCAGATGCCCGACGAGACGGCGTGGATCCAGCACCGCGTGGCCGCTTCGCGGATCGGATACCTGTCTTCGCTGGCGGTCGCGGAGGCGGCGCGGTCGGCCGGTGTGGGTACGGCGCTCGCGGCGCACGCACACCAGGTTTTCGACGAGGCCGGAGCGGATGTCGTGCTGCTGCACACGGCGGTGACGAACCCGCGGTCCACGCCATTTTGGTACACGCAGGGGTACCGGCCGTTGTGGACGGGGTGGCAGCGGAGGCCGGCGGTGCGCTGATCTGACGTTGGTCGCCGAGCCGTGCCCGCCGAGGCGCGGACTTCGGCCGCCTCGGTGCGTTCGAAGATCGTCGTCGTTGATCGCTAGGCTTGGCGTTCCGCGACGAGGGGAGTTCCGACGTGAGCGAGCATCCGGCGGCCGCGCCGAAGGCACCCGAGGGCGTGGACACCGAGAAGCCCTCGGCGGCGCGGATCTACGACTGGTACCTCGGCGGCACGCAGAACTGGGCCGTCGACCGCGAGTTCGGCCGGCGTGTGGAGCAGCAGTGGCCGCTGGTGCGGCCGGGCGCGAAGCAGAATCGCGAGTTCATGAACCGCACGGTGCGCGCCGCGCTCAAGGCGGGGATCCGGCAGTTCATCGATCTCGGCTCGGGGGTGCCGACGGCCGGAAACGTCCACGAGGTCATCGAGGCCGAGCTGGGCGACGACGACCGCGCGACCGTGTTGTACGTGGACTACGAGCCGGTGGCCGTGGCCCACGCGACGCTGATCCTCGAGGAAGAAGCCGCCACCGACTGGGCCGGCATCCTGCAGGCCGACATGCGCGATCCCAAGGCCGTGCTGCACTCGCCGACCACGCGCGAGTTCATCGACTTCGGCAAACCCGTGTGCCTGCTGATGATGGCGGTGCTGCACTTCGTCGGCCCGGACGACGACCCCGAGGGCCTCGTCAAGGCCTACCGCGACGCGCTCGCGCCGGGCAGCTGGCTGTCCATCTCGCAGATGAGCGAGGGCGACGGCGACGGCCCGGCGCTCGAAGGCCTGCGCTGGTTCGTAGAGCAGTACCGCAAGACCAGCAACCCCGTCTGGATGCGCGATCGCGACGACATCGTGCCGTTCTTCGGTGGCTGGCCGTTGCTGGAGCCCGGGATCGTGCACCTGCCGGACTGGCGGCCGGAGCGTGAGCTGAACGCGGTGGAGGCCGAGGCCAGACCGTTCGCGTGGTGCGGGGTCGCGGAGAAGCCGTGACCGCGCCGGACGCGCCGGCCGGGGTGGACGTCGAGAAGCCGTCGGCCGCGCGCGTCTACGACTGGTACCTCGGTGGTTCGCAGAACTGGGCCGTCGACCGCGAGTTCGGCCGGCGCGTGGAGAAGGTGTGGCCGCTGATCCGGCCCATCTCGCGGCAGAACCGGGCGTTCATGAACCGCGTGGTGCGGGCGGCGCTCGACGCCGGGATCCGGCAGTTCGTGGACCTCGGCTCGGGCGTGCCGACGGCGGGGAACGTCCACGAGATCGTGCGCGAGCGGCTACCCGAGGACGAGCACGCGACCGTGGTGTACGTGGACTACGAGCCGGTGGCCGCCGCGCACTCGCGCGTGATCCTCGAACGCGAGCACGCGGGCGACTGGGCCGGCCTAGTGCAGCGCGACATCCGCGATCCGAAGGCCCTCTTCGCCGACGAGACCACGCGGCGGCTCGTGGACTGGTCCGAACCGGTGTGTCTGCTGAGGATCACTGTGCTGCACTTCATCGGCCCCGACGACGACCCTGACGGGCTCATGGCGGCCTACCCCGCGAAGCTCGCCCCCGGCTCGTGGCTGGCCGTGACGCACGGCACGTGCCGCGACGATGCGCCGCCGGAGCGCGCGGCCGAGGTGAAGGCGTTCATCGACGCCTACCGCGACACGTCCAACCCCGCCTACCTCCGCTCCGACGCCGAGATCCTGCCGTGGTTCGGCGGCTGGCCCCTGCTGGTGCCGGGGCTGTCCGCGCTGCCGGACTGGCGGCCGGACCGGCCGGTGTCGGCGCTGGAAGCGGAGACGCGGCCGTTCGCCTGGAGCGGGGTCGCGGGGAAGCCGTGACGGGGCCCACAGTGCTCTGACCAGCGCGGGAGCGTGATCGCTGCCAGCGAACACTCCCCGGGAAACAAACCCGCCCCACGGATAGTTGAGCAAGGCAGACTCAACTAATCGAGGAGTGCACATGTCAGATCCCCGCCTCCTGCCCGTTCTCCCGCTCGATGACGACGTCGTGCTGCCGGGCATGGTGGTCCCGCTCGACCTCACCGACGCCGAGACCCGGGGCGCAGTGGAGTCCGCTCAGGCCAAGACGCCCGCGACGGCGTCGTTCCCCGGCATCCGCTCCGGCGCGGCCACCAAGGCCGAAGTGCTGATCGTCCCCCGCATCCACGGCGAGTACGCCGAGATCGGCACGGTCGCCACCGTCGAGCGCATCGGCCGGGTTCCCGGCGGCAAGGCCGCCGTTCTGCTGCGCGGCACCGGCCGCGCCGTGGTGGGCCGCATCGCGGACGGTCCCGGCGCCGCGCGCTGGATCCACGCCGACGAGGCCACCGAGTTCACCGACGACCGCTCGACGCAGCTCGCGTCGGAGTACAAGGCCGTGGTCATCTCGCTGCTCCAGCAGCGCGGTGGCTGGCAGATGATCGACGCCGTCCAGCAGGTCGAGGAGCCCTCCGCGGTCGCCGACCTGTCCGGCAACGCGCCGTACCTGGCCACGGAGCAGAAGCTCGAACTGCTGACCACGCTCGACGTGAGCAAGCGGCTCGAGAAGGCCATGGAGTGGAGCAAGGAGTACCTCGCCGAGCTGGAGGTGACCGACACCATCCGCAAGGACGTCCAGGAGGGCATGGACAAGCAGCAGAAGGAATTCCTGCTGCGCCGCCAGCTCGAGGCGATCCGCAAGGAGCTCGGTGAGCTCGACGGTTCCGACAAGGACGACGACTACCGCGCCCGCGTCGAGGCCGCCGACCTGCCCGACAACGTGAAGAAGGCCGCGCTGGCCGAGGTCGACAAGCTGGAGCGCACCTCCGAGCAGTCGCCCGAGGGCGGCTGGATCCGGACCTGGCTCGACACGGTGCTGGAGCTGCCGTGGAACGAGCGCACCGAGGACGTCTACGACATCGCCGCCGCGCGCGCCGTGCTCGACGCGGACCACGCGGGCCTCGACGACGTCAAGGAACGCATCATCGAGTACTTGGCCGTGCGCAAGCGTCGCGCGGAGTCGGGGCTCGGCCCGGTCGGCGGACGCCGTTCGGGTGCCGTGCTCGCCCTCGCGGGCCCTCCCGGGGTCGGCAAGACGTCGCTCGGCGAATCCGTGGCGAAGGCCATGGGACGCAAGTTCGTGCGCGTCGCCCTCGGTGGCATCCGGGACGAGGCGGAGATCCGCGGGCACCGTCGCACCTACGTCGGCGCGCTGCCGGGCCGCATCGTGCGGGCCATCAAGGAGGCCGGCTCGATGAACCCGGTCGTGCTGCTCGACGAGATCGACAAGGTCGGCGCCGACTACCGCGGCGACCCGACGGCCGCCCTGCTGGAGGTGCTGGACCCGGAACAGAACCACACGTTCCGCGACCACTACCTCGAGGTGGAGCTCGACCTGTCCGACGTCGTGTTCCTCGCGACGGCCAACGCGCTGGAGACCATCCCCGGCCCGCTGCTCGACCGCATGGAGCTCGTCACGCTCGACGGCTACACCGAGCACGAGAAGGTGACGATCGCCCGTGACCACCTGCTCCCGCGCGAGCTGGAGCGCGCCGGCCTCACGACCGGCGACGTGGTGATCACCGACGCGGCGTTCAGCCGGATCGCCGCCGAGTACACCCGCGAGGCGGGCGTGCGCGACGTGAACCGGACGATCGCCAAGCTGCTGCGCAAGATCGCGACGAAGGTGGCCCTGGACTCCGTTTCGCTGCCGGTGTCCTTGGACGCCGCGGACCTGGAGACGTACCTGGGCCGCCCGCGTCACGTGCCGGAGTCGTCCCTGCCCACCTCGACCCAGCGCACGTCCATCCCGGGCGTCGCGACGGGCCTGGCGGTGACCGGCGCGGGCGGTGACGTGCTCTACATCGAGGCGTCGCTGGCCGACCCGGAGAGCGGCTCGACGGGCCTTCAGCTCACCGGCCAGCTCGGTGACGTGATGAAGGAGTCGGTGCAGATCGCCCTGTCGTACCTGCGCTCGCACGGCG
The DNA here is from genome assembly GCF_040689465.1 of Amycolatopsis sp. NPDC051373. NCBI lineage: Bacteria > Bacillati > Actinomycetota > Actinomycetes > Pseudonocardiales > Pseudonocardiaceae > Amycolatopsis > Amycolatopsis sp. NPDC051373. The sequence continues at coordinate 389,574 of NZ_JBFBAE010000006.1, forward strand.
CGGAGCTCGAGCTGCCCGTCAGCGACCTGAAGGACCGCGGCATCCACGTCCACGTCCCCGCGGGCGCGGTGCCGAAGGACGGCCCCTCGGCCGGCGTCACCATGACGACGGCTCTGGCTTCGCTCCTGTCCGGCCGCGTGGTTCGCGCGGATGTGGCGATGACCGGTGAGGTCTCATTGACCGGCCGCGTGCTGCCGATCGGTGGGGTGAAGCAGAAGCTGCTCGCCGCGCACCGGGCCGGGATGAAGACGGTGATCATCCCTCAGCGCAACGAGCCGGACCTGGACGACGTGCCCGCCGAGGTGTTGTCGCAGCTGGATGTCCACGCTGTGGCGAATGTCGGCGAGGTGCTGGAGCTGGCGTTGACGCCTGCTTCGTCGGAGATTCCGCAGGCTGCATGAGTCGCTTGCAGACAGACGGAAGGCCCTCGTTCCCTCGGGAACGGGGGCCTTTCACTTTTCGAAAGCCTCCACCACGACCCGCGCACTCTCGTCTCCGAAGGCACCGGCGCGCCGCTCGATATCGGCGAGCTGGGCAGCGGCCCGCGAGCACGCGAACCCGAACCGCGCGAGCACCCGCTCCGACGCGAGCGTCAACGCCGCCCTCGAGCGCTCGACGAACTCGGCGACCGGGTAACCCTCACCCGCGGCGAAGTGCTCTTCGACCACAGTGGACGGTGAATAGCACCGCTGCACCGAGGAATCCGGCCAGCGCACTCGGAACACGACCTCGGGCATGGGTCCTCCTCGCTGTTGCCGCGAGTGGACACCACTGACGTTTCGCTGATGTTGCGCGACAGCGGGGGTGTGAGCAGGGACATAGCGCTCGGCGAGCCCAATGCTCGGTGAACCGCTGCCGGCCGAAGACGACGGCCCCCGATTCCCACACCTGGGCGGTGCTCGGGCCGTCGCCGCCGAAGAGCTCCACTTCGACGTAGGCGATGGGGCCGGCCGATGAGCAGCGGGCCAGGACCAATTCGAAACCGCGAGGGAGTTCCAGGAACGGCGCTAGCTCAGGGGCTTCGGGGTCGCGACCGAGGCGGCGTAGTCCTTGGTGACCGGGACGAGTGAAAGGCCTTGTCCGAGCCGGACGATCACCGGTCCCCGGGGAGTCCGCTAAAGACGGCGACCGTCGAGATGACGGCCTCCAGGCCGTAGGCCATCAGAAGTCGAGCTTGCGCCACTCGAAGCGGGCGCGCCAGGTGTCGTCGTGGGTGGCGAAGGCGAGGAAGGCCGTGGCGACGTCTTCGAGGGAGGGGACGTCGGTGCGGTAGTGGCGGTCCGGGGAGCCGTCGCGGTGTTCGAGGGCGTAGTGGCCTTCGGAGGCGCCCGCGTGTTGGCCTTGGCCGACCTGGACGTAGGCGTCGCCGCGTTCGAGGACGGCGTGCCAGTTGGTGGCTGAAAGGCGTTGCAGCGTGGTGCGGATGGTGGCGGCGTCGGGATTTTCGGCGCGGGAGCCGTCAGCCGAGGTCAGGGTGAGCACGCCCGGGTTGCGCACTTCGCCGCTTTGCGGGTCGTACGCGACGAGGCCGTGGCGTCGCGCCAGCGCAAGGACGAAGCGGGCGACCTCGGCGTGCGGCGAGGTGATGGGCATGACGACCGCGGCTTCGGTCAAGTCCAGGCCGGCGGCCCACGGTGAGTTCTCGAAGTCGTCGACCAGCTCCGGGTAGCGCACCGTGAGCTCGCGGTAGAACGCGGCGACCTGCGGGTGCTTCACGTCGCCGGGTTCGGCGTCGACGAGCTGGTCGTAACGTGCCTTCGCCTCGGTGGCGGTGACCTCCGCGGGCGCGAACCAGACGGCAAGATCGAAACTCATCAGCAGTCCTCCCCAGTCGCGTCGAGCTTACGTCGCCTCGACGCGGCCGAGCATCGAAGCGAGCTTGGTGAGGGCGTAGTAGATGTCGATGTCGATCACGACCTGGCGGTGGCGCTCCAGCGTCTCCGGCAGGCGGGCGAGCAGGGCGGGCGCGGTGGCGGGGTCGAGGAGTAGCTCGTCGAGCCGCGCCTGGCCGCCGAGGGCGTCGATGAGGGCCTGGACGTCCCAGTCGTCCCAGGCCTCGTACGTGGGGTCCTCGACGTCCACGTCGGACGGCACCGCCGCGCGGCACACGTAGATCATGAGGTGGTCGAACTCGTCCAGGGCGCCGGCGTGGGCCTCGTGCCAGCCCGGCGGCGGTCCGGGGAAGCTGCTGCGGAACGGGTGGAACCCGATGACCTCGCCCATGTCGGGGAGTCTGCCATCCGGGTGGCGGCGAATCCGCTGGTCCGGCCGTTGATCACCCGAAATTGTCGGACCCGAGCCCTATCGTCACGGCAACACTGGGGAAGGATCGCTGTGAAACTCACGTCACACCTGCCGGACGCCGACCGCACCCGCGTCGAGGCCCGGTTGCAGCAGAACCTGATGGCCTGGCTCACCACGGTCCGTCCGGACGGACAGCCGGTCAGCGTGCCGGTGTGGTTCCTCGCGCGCGAGGACGGCACGTTACTGCTGTACAGCCGACCGACCGGGCAGAAGCTGCGCAACGTCGCGGCCAACCCGCGCGTCAGCCTGGGCCTGGACGTCACGGACATCGGCCGCAACGTCGTCCGCGTCGAAGGCACCGCCCGCCTCGCGGCCGACGAACCACCGGCCGACCGCAACTCCGCGTACGTGGCGAAGTACGCCGAACGCATCGGTGCGCTGTTCGGCACGCCGGAGGATTTCGCAGCGCTGTTCTCCGTCGCCCTGGTGGTGACGCCGACGAAGGTGCGCGCCGCCTGACACGAAAGAAGCCCCCGCGAGTGAATCGCGAGAGCTTTTCGGTGTGGCAGGTGAGGGATTCGAACCCCCGAAGGCTGAGCCGTCTGATTTACAGTCAGATCCCTTTGGCCGCTTGGGTAACCTGCCATGGCCGGGTGACCGGCCGCGTAGAAGGATACCCAACGGTCCGACGCGCCGATCAACCGGGGACCCCACCAGGTGGCAGGGGCTAGGCTGGTGGCCCCTGACGAGCGAGTACGAGGTGTGAGGACACGTGGCGGATCCCTCTTTCGACGTGGTGAGCAAGGTCGACCGCCAGGAGGTGGACAACGCCCTGAACCAGGCGAGCAAGGAGCTGGGCACCCGGTTCGACTTCCGGGGCACCGGCACGAGCATCGAGTGGTCCGGTGAGGAAGCGCTCACGATCGAGTCGGAGACCGAGGAGCGGGCGCTCGCCGCTGTGGAGGTCTTCAAGGAGAAGCTGATCAAGCGCAACATCTCGCTGAAGGCGTTCGAGGCCGGCGAGCCCGCGCTGTCCGGCAAGATCTACAAGATCGGCGGCAAGATCCTGCAGGGCATCGCGTCGGACAAGGCGAAGCAGATCGCCAAGTTCATCCGCGACGAAGGCCCGAAGGGCGTCCAGGCCCAGATCCAGGGCGACCAGTTGCGGGTGTCGGGCAAGAAGAAGGACCAGCTGCAGGATGTGATCGCGTTGCTGAAGGGCAAGGACTTCGAGATCGCGTTGCAGTTCACGAACTACCGCTGAGGCGCCGCGGGCATCCGGTCGCAGGGTGCCCGCCTCAACGTCCGCGCTGGTGGCGTAGCGCGTTGACGGCGAGCGACTCCGGGCTGTCGCTGAGGAATCGCCAGTGCGGACCGCCGGCAGCCGCGGCGAGACGCCCCTACGCCGACGCCCGAGGACGGTGACGTCGTGCCGGGTTCTGCGGTGACCGGGACGACCAGACCGGCGGCCGACGTCACTGCCGCTTAGCGGACCTGACGAACTGTGTCGGAGTTTGGCCGTAGCGGGATTTGAACGCGCGGATCAGGTGGCTGCTGGGTAGGTCATCCCCTCCCCCAGCCGACGGCCGAGGCGCTCGGTGAGCGTCCGCCAGGTGAGTCGCGTCCAGCCCTCGCGCGGTGTTTCGGTGAAGCCGAAGGGGATGCCGGTGCTGTCCGCGCCGGCGTCGAGGGTGATGCCGGGCAGTTCGAGGGGCTCGGCGCGGCCGTTGGCGATCTGCTGCCGGTGCACGTCGTCGGCGGAGAGTTCGGCGGGTAGGTCCGGCTGCTCGTACATCGCGTGCAGGCCGGCCAGCCGTCGGGGTGGTAACCGAGGGCCGCCTCTCGCTCGCTGCGTGAGGAAAGCCACGCCATCTCCGCGGCAGCTTCCCGCTGTGGCAACTCCTTCACGACGCCGTGAACGTCCACTGGCCCTCGTACGCCTGGACCTCCACCAGCGTCCGGCCCGGCACGGGGAAATCCGACGTGGTGGCGCCGATCTCGTTGACCGCGAGGTCCATGGTGCCGCCGCTCTGGACCCAGACGGCGGAGTTGCCCCGTGAGCCGGTCTTGAAGGTCGCGTGGGTGACGCCCGCGGGGAGCACCAGCACAGCGTCGCCCTTGCCGGCGTAGGGCTTGCCCGCCGTGACGGCGGGGAGGGTGCGGTGGTCGGAGAGGGTGGCGGTCCACGAGTAGTTCGCGGTGATCGTGAGGGTGCGGGAGGGGTCGCGGCCTTCGGTGACGTTGAACCAGACCGTGCCGTGGTACGCGCCGATGGCGTTGATGAGCGAATTCTCGTCGCCGTCGGTGTGGACGAAGATGTTGGAGTCGCAGCGCGGGCAGTCGAAGGTGAGGTAGCCGGGGACGTCGGTGGGCCACGACAACTGAACCGTGGCGTCGCCCTTGCCGGTGTGGGTTTCCGTCGGGGCTTCCAGGCGACGCGGGGGCGGGGGCGGGGGCGGGGGCGGCGCGACCGAAGTCGACGAAGGCGCGTCGAGACCCAGCGACCCGAGGATCACCCCGCGCCCGGACGGCTGGACGCTGCACGAGGCCGTGACCAGGCCCGCGAGCAGCAGCACCGCAACACGCCCGCGGACGCGCGTCATCACACATTCCCCCTCGTGAGCCGCCGCGCGGCTCTCATGTGATCTTTCGTCACCCTTTGACGATCCGTTACCTCCACCTGGCACCCGATCGGGCGGGTCAAACCCCTCGACCGGGTGGAGTCCTCGGGCTGACCTGCGGAAGCGCCGCAAAGCGGGCCGGTACGCACGCGGTTGCGTGGTGTAATCGCGCGGCCCGCCCGCGAGAGAGGTTCGCCGATGCGCCGTTGGACACCCGTGATCGCCTTCCTCACGTCACTGGTGGTGCTGGCCGCAGGGCTCACGCCCGCGTCGGCCGTGGTCGACAAGCAGCAGCTGGTGCCGGGGTACGGCTCGTACGCGCGGCTGATCCGGCTGCAGTACTCGCCGTTCGGCAAGGGGCACATCCTCGCGTCGCTCACGAGTGAGGACGGCGGCGGCAAGTTCACGCCCATCATGGAGAGCACCGACGAGGGCGCGAGCTTCCACAAGATCGGCGAGATCCGCGACCCCGATGGCAAGCTCGGCGAATGCTGCGGCACCCTCTACGAGCTGCCCCAACGCGTCGGCCGGCTGCGGGCGGGCACCGTGCTGTGGGCCGCCAGCTACCGGCAGGACGCGGGCGCCCAGCGGCGCATCGGCATCAAGGTCTGGGCCAGCTCCGACGGCGGCAAGCGCTGGACGTACCTGTCCGAGGCCGCGGTTTCGCACAACCACGACGGCATCTGGGAACCCGAGTTCACCGTCGACGCCGGCGGCACGCTGTGGCTGCACTACGCCGACGAGACTCAAGCCCCGAAGTACGCACAGGTGCTCAACCGAGTCGCGTCCACCGACGGGATCCACTGGGGCACCAAGCAGCTCACGCTGGCCATCCCGCCCGACCGCGTCCGCCCGGGCATGCCGATCATCCGGCGCCTGCCCGACGGCCGGTACTGGTTCAGCTACGAGATCTGCAACTACGGCGACCGCTACTGCGACCCGTACTACAAGATCTCCGCGGACGGCGCGAACTGGGGCGATCCGGCCGATCCGGGCACGCGGGTGAACACGGCCAGCGGCAACTACTTCCAGCACGCGCAGACCGTCACGCTCTTCCCCGGCGGGCCGAACGGCGTGCGGCTCGTGATGGTCGGGCAGATCTACACCAACGCCAAGGGCACGCCCGTGGCCGGCAACGGCCAGACCCTGCTCGCCAACGACAACCTCGGCGCCGGCAATTGGTACCCGTTGCCGGCCCCCATCCTCATCACCGGCATCTACAACAACTTCTGCCCCAACTACTCATCCACGCTCCTTCCGGTCGACGGTGGCAAGGGCGTGCTGGAGGTCGCGACCGAGTACAACCTCGGCTGCAAGGCCTACTTCGGCAAAGGTCCGATGGGCTGACACACTCACTCGAGACGGTGAACGCCACGAGTGAGGAGACGGATGAAGGGCATCGTGCTGGCGGGGGGCAGCGGGACGCGCCTGCACCCGATCACGCAGGCCGTGTCGAAGCAGCTGCTGCCGGTCTACGACAAGCCGATGATCTACTACCCGATCTCGGTGCTCATGCTGGCCGGCATCCGCGAGATCCTGGTGATCTCCACGCCCGCCGACCTGCCGAACTTCCGGCGCCTGCTGGGTGACGGCAGCCAGTTCGGGCTGTCGTTCAGCTTCGCCGAGCAACCCAGCCCCAACGGTCTGGCCGAGGCCTTCGTCATCGGCGCCGACTTCGTGGGCGACGACTCCGTTGCCCTCGTCCTGGGCGACAACATCTTCTACGGCCAGGGCTTCTCGCGCACTCTGCAGGACGCGTCGACCGACCTCGACGGCTGCGTGCTGTTCGGATACCGCGTCAAGGACCCCGAGCGCTACGGCGTCGGCGAGATCGACGGGTCCGGCAAGCTCGTGTCGATCGAGGAGAAGCCGGTGAAGGCGCGCTCCAACAACGCGATCACCGGGCTGTACTTCTACGACAACGGGGTCGTCGACATCTCGCGCGCGCTGAAGCCGTCGCACCGCGGCGAGCTGGAGATCACGGACGTCAACCTCACCTACCTGAGCGAAGGCCGCGCCACCCTCATCGAGCTCAGCCGCGGCTTCGCCTGGCTCGACACGGGCACGCACGACTCGCTGCTGGAGGCTGGGCAGTTCGTACAGGTGCTGGAACACCGCACCGGGGTGCGCATCGCCTGCCTGGAGGAGATCGCGGCGCGCATGGGCTTCATCAGCGCGGACGAGTGTTATGCGCTGGGGACGAAGCTGGCGAAGTCGGGGTATGGGGATTATGTGATGAGTGTGGCGCAGTCGTTGGGCGCGACCGGGGCGTAGTGGGCGCGCCGCTCAGAAGCCCCGCGCCATCGCTTCCAGGCGGCGGATGCGGTCCTCGATCGGCGGGTGCGTGGAGAACAGCTTCGACAGGCCGGCGCCCGGGCGGAACGGGTTGGCGATCATCAGGTGGGACTGCGAGACGACCGCCGGTTCGGGGGCCAGAGGCGCCGCGCGCGTGCCCGCCTCCAGTTTGCGCAGGGCCGAGGCCAGGGCGAGCGGATCGCCCGTGAGCTCGGCGCCCGAGGCGTCCGCCTGGTATTCGCGGGAGCGGCTGACGGCGAGCTTGATCACCGACGCCGCGATGGGACCGACGAGGACGAGCAGCAGGGACACGAACGGGTTGCCGTCGCGGCTGTTGCCACCGAAGAAGAAGGCCAGGTTGGCGAGCACGCTGATGACGCTGGCGAGCGCGCCGGCGACGCAGGAGATCAAAATATCCCGGTTGTAGACGTGCGACAGCTCGTGGCCGAGGACCGCTCGTAGCTCGCGCTCGTTGAGCAGGTCGAGGATGCCGGTGGTGCAGCACACGGCGGCGTGCTGCGGGCTGCGGCCGGTGGCGAACGCGTTGGGCGCGACCGTCGGGCTGAGGTAGAGGGCGGGCATCGGCTGGCGCGCGGTGGTGGCCAGCTCGCGCACGATGCGGTACATCGCGGGCTGCTCGACCTCCGACACGGGCCGCGCGCGCATCGCACGCAGAGCAAGCTTCTCGGAGTTGAAGTAGGCATACGCGTTGACCGCGAGGGCCAGCACCAGGCCGATGATCAGCGCGCCGCGGCCGAAGAGGCTGCTGATCGCGATGATGATCGCCGACAGCAGGCCGAGCAGCAACGCCGTCTTCAGCCCGTTCTGGTGCTTGTGCACGCGGCTCGCCTCCGTCCGCTCTCAGGGGTGATTACTCACCGGAAACAACGCGATCGGGCGAACCGAAGTTCCTTCGCATGATCCATTGGCGGGTTAGGGTCGGGAAAGTTTTCCCAGGTGATCATCCTCGGCGGAGGTGGGCGATGCACGGTCCCGAACTGAGCCGACGAGGGCTGTTCGCCCTGGCCACGGCGGGGGTGGCCACCGCCGCGCTGGCCGGGACCGCCTGGGCGGAGCAGGTGAGCGTCGTCGACGTCGGCGGGGCGCTCACGGCCGTCGCGGTGAACCCGGTCACGGGCCTGGTGTACGTGACCGACTCGAACTCCGGCTCCGTCGCCGTGATCGACCCGGCCGCGGGGCGCGTGACCACGATCATCACGGTCGGCGGCAAGCCGAGCGACGTCGCCGTGGACTCGGCTGCCAACCGCGTGTACGTGGCCAACCCGCCGGGCGGCACGGTGATCGCGCTCGACGCGCTCAGCCACCAGACGATGAGCGTGGTCGGCGCCGGCGCCGGCGCGTCGTCGCTCGCCGTGGACTCGGCGGCGAACAAGGTCTACGCGGTGAGCGACACCTTGGGGACGCTCGCCATCCTCGACACGCTGAGCCTCACCACGCAGCGGATCGTGGCGGCGCCGAAGCCGAGCCTCGCGGGGATCGCGCTCGACACCGGGCGGCGCGTCGCCTATTGCACGAGCCCGACCACCGATTCGGTCGAGGTGTACGACATCGACGCCGGCAAGTTCACGAGCAGCGCCGGGGTCGGCGCGTCGCCCACGGGTGTGGTGGTGCACGAGGCGAGCGGCACCGTGTTCGTGGCCAACTCGGCGATCCACCACATGTCCATTGTGGACGCCGTGACCCGCAAGCAGAGCAAGACCGTGTTGCTGCGAAGTGAAGCTTCGGCGATCGCCGTGCACCAAGGCACCGACACGATCTACACCAACGGCGGCCAGAACGGACTGTCCCGCGTGGACGGCAAAGCCGGCGTGCTGACGGGCGAGCTGAGTCTCGGCGTGAACCCGGGCGACGTGGCCGTCGACCAGCGTTCGCGCGCTGTTTACGTGACGGATCCCTTGCACGGAACCGTATCCGTCATCCGCAATTTCTGACGCCGCACCTGGTGTAACTCCAGGTATACGTTCGGTCATATGAAACTCGGACTGCAGATCCCCAATTTCACCTGGCCAGAAGGTCCCTCGAAGCTCGGCACCGACCTCGCCTCCGTCGCGCGCTCGGCCGACCAGGCCGGCTTCGAGTACCTCGCGGTGATGGACCACTTCTTCCAGATCCGCGGCGTCGGACCGAGCGAGAACGAGATGCTCGAGGCGTACACCGCGCTGGGCTTCCTCGCGGCGCACACCGAGCGCGCGAAGCTGCTCACGGTGATCACCGGCGTGATCTACCGCCACCCGGGCCTGCTCGCGAAGGCCATCACGACCCTCGACGTGCTCTCCGGCGGCCGCGCGGTGCTCGGCATCGGCGCCGGCTGGAACGAGGAGGAGTCGAAGGGCCTCGGCTTCCCGTTCCCGTCCACCGCGGAGCGCTTCGAACTGCTCGAGGAGAACCTGCAGTACATCCTGCAGATGTGGGGCGAGGGCGACGCCGCTTTCTCCAGCAAGCACTTCGAGGCCGAGCGCCTGCTCAACTCGCCCCAGCCGATCACGCGCCCCCACCCCCCGATCATGATCGGCGGCGGCGGTGAGAAGAAGACGCTGCGCTTCGTCGCCAAGTACGGCGACGCGTGCAACATCTTCAACACCCCCGACCTGGAGCACAAGCTCGACGTGCTCAAGCAGCACTGCGAGAACGAGGGCCGCGACTACGACGAGATCACCAAGACCGTCTACCACACCCTCGACATCGGCCCCGACGGCGAGAAGACGGGCGAGCTCCTGGCGGAGCTGGAACGCCTGCACGGCCTGGGCTTCCACGCGGCGATCGGCAGCATCCCGACGCTGCCGGACGTGTCCGTGATCGAGAAGTTCGCGAAGGACGTCATCCCGGAGGTCGAGAAGCTCGCATGAAACTGGGATTGCACCTGCCCCAGCTGACCTGGCCGAACAGTCCGGCGGCACTCGGGCCCGACCTCGCCACGGTGGCCGAAGCCGTGGACGAGGCCGGGTTCGAGTACCTGTCGGTCATGGACCACTTCTTCCAGATCTCGCGCTACGGCCCGCCCGAGCGCGAAATGCTGGAGGCATACACGACGCTCGGGTTCCTCGCCGCGCACACTTCGCGGGTCAAGCTGCTCACGCTGGTCAGCGGCGTGATCTACCGACACCCGGGCCTGCTCGCGAAAGCCGTCACGACCCTCGACGTGCTCTCCGGCGGCCGCGCGATCCTCGGCATCGGCGCCGGCTGGAACGAGGAGGAAGCGAAGGGCCTCGGCTTCCCGTTCCCGCCACTCAAGGAGCGCTTCGAACAGCTGGAAGACGCCCTGCGCTACGTCCTGCAGATGTGGGCCGACGGCGACGCCGCGTTCTCCGGCAAGCACTTCGAGGCCGAGCGCCTGCTCAACTCGCCGCAGTCGCTGCAACGCCCCCACCCGCCGATCCTCATCGGCGGAAGCGGCGAGAAGAAGACGCTGCGGTTCGTCGCGCAGTACGCCGACCTCTGCAACCTCTTCCCCGGCCCGGACCTGCCGCACAAGCTCGACGTGCTCAAGCAGCACTGCGACGCCGTCGGCCGCGACTACGACGAGATCACCAAAACCGTCGCGCTGTGGCTCGACATCGGCGAGAACGGTGAGAAGACCGGGCAGCTCCTCGACGAGCTGGGGCAGCTCGCCGAGCTCGGCGTCCACGCCGCCATGGGGTGGATCCCGGGTGTGCCCGATCCGCGGGTGATCGAGAAGTTCGGCACCGACGTCATCCCAGTGGCGGAGAAGCTCTAGAGCTGTGTCTTCGGCCTCGGCTCCGCCGAGGCGCGGGGGTGGTGGGGGGTTGGGATGAAAGCTCCCGGGCTCGGGCGGCCGCCGCCGCGACCG